>JAISAK010000128.1 GCA_031266695.1 Treponema sp. | reverse complement strand
CCCCCCAGAATTTTTTTGAAAATAATTTTTTTCCGCTTTTTTTGTTATCCCTGTCTTTTTGAGAGGGTCAACAAATTTGGCTTTGCCGGATTTTGGAATAGCTTCAAATTCCCGGGAAGATTTTTCCAAAATGTAGTATAGTAGAGTTGTTCGGGAAAACGAGCGGCGAACCGAAGGTTCGTTTGTCTAACAAGTCCAGCAAAGAAGGACAAAACAATGGATATGAATTCTTCTTTATCAAAAAAAGGCAGCGGAAAAAAGAAAAAAACCCGGTCTTTAAAATTTCGATTCACCCTGTTTTTTATTCTTTTTATTATTGCAGTTTATTCGATTGTTATTGCTACATCCTTGCAGCAGCTTGTGGGGATAACCGAAACCATAGGCTATAAGCTGGGGGCCCCTATAACAGAGGAAGTAACCGCCCTTATCGACGGGGATTCCTTTGAGGCCCTCGCCAAAAGCCTTGATCCCCGGGATCCCTTTTATGAAAAAACCCGGCTTGATATGCTGGCCGTCAAGGAGCAGTCCAACTGTATCTATTTGTACACTATGGCGCCGGCATCGGCGCCGGCGGGGAAGGTTTTCCGGTATATTATCGACGGCAGCGCCCCCCCGGACGATGAGGAAGCTTTTTCCCCCCTGGGAATGGAGGAGGATATTTCAGCTTATCTGAAGCCGGTTTTGCGGACCCTGGAAGAAAAAACGCCGCAGATCAGCAGCCTGGATTTCAATACCGAATGGGGCTGGGTGGTTTCGCTCTACGCGCCGATCCTCAATTCCTCGGGCGACGCGGTGGGAGTTGTCGGCTGCGACTTTAAGGCCGGGGAGATCTACGAGCGTCTGTGGTCCCAAATAATACGGCAATTGATCCTGTCCGCGGTTTTTATCGTCATCGGTTTTATCGCGTACCTCTACCTGGTTAACGGGGTCAATAAGCAGAACCAGCGCCTGCGGGAACTGAGGGACGCCGCCGAAGCCGCCTCCGCGGAACTGAAGGAGGAACGGGATACCATTGCCGCCATGAAGGACGCCCTTAAGGTGGGCCTTTTCTTTATGGATAAGAATTTTATTATCCAGGATAACTATTCCAAATTCCTGGAAACGGTATTGGGGATTCGGGATCTTCGGGGGAAAAAGTTTACCGACCTCATAGCACATTCGGTCGGGAGAACCGAAATTACCAGCCTTGTCGAGTATTTTGTCCTGCTCTTTAACCGTTCCATGGTGTTCAGCTCTAAATTCAATGAAAAAACACTGGAAAATTTGAATCCTATCCAGGAAATGGTTTATACCAGCCCGGAAACAAAGGAGATAAAAAATCTCAGTTGTAATTTTGTCCCGGTGGACAGGGGCAAGGGCAAGTTGTTCGTTCTGGGCAATATCCAGGATATTACCAACGAAAAAAAGATGCAGAGGCGGCTTGAGGAATTGGATTCAGGAAGCGGAAAAAATGTTCCGATAAACTAAGCATGAAACGAATCATCCCTTTGGTATGCACCGGTTTGATCCTGGGCTCGCTTTGTATTCCGCGGGATGCGGAAGCCCAGGTTCAACCGGCCCCTGAAGAAAAAATCTTCCGGCAGGAAGGAATCGCCTCCTGGTACGGCACCGAATTTGACGGCCGGCCCACCGCGTCGGGGGAGATATTTAATTCTACCCTTTTTACCGCCGCCCATCCTACTCTGCCTTTCGGAACGGTACTGACAGTAACCAACAAGCACAACAACAAGAAAGTTACCGTCAAGGTGAATGACCGGGGCCCCTTTGTATCGGCCCGGATTATCGATATTTCCAAGATGGCCGCGGAACAGCTTGATATGCTTGTAACCGGAACCGCGCCGGTCCTGATTGAAAGTACAAAGCCGGTTGCCGTGGCCGATCCCGCGCCGGCCGGGACAAGGCCCGCGCCGGATCCGCTCTGGACCCTGCCGCCGGAACAGCCGGCGCCGGGCGAACCTCCGCCGCCGCCCACGGCTTTCCCGCCGGTACGCCGGCAGCCCGAGCAGCCGGCGGCCTCCTCCGCTTCTTTGTCTCCGGCGGAAATGACGCCGGAGATTCCGGCCCTTCCGGCTCCCTCTTACGGCCCGGCGGCTCTTATCCCGGCCATAAATCCGGTTCCGGGCAAGGTTTACCGGCTGCAGATTGGCTCTTATAAGGTTGCCAGGAACGCGGTTGATTCCTTTGACAAGCTCAAGGGCAGGGGGCTTAGCCCTTCCTATGAGCGGTATGAAGAATACTTCCGGGTAGTACTTGCCGGGGTTCGGGGAGAAGAAGTACAATTGCTTCAGGAAAAAATAGGGGCCGCGGGTTTCCGCGAAGCCCTTATCCGGGAAGAACGTTAAAATTGGCCTGAGGCCGGGAGTGTGTTATGGCGAGAGGAATAAGTCCGATTAAAATTATCGGAATTTTGTTATTGGCCGCAGGGCTTGTGGTATTGGTTATGGGGATCTACCAGTTTGTTGAATTCCACCAGTCCGCGGCGGGAAAAATCGCCGGAGGGGCCAACAGGGCGATTCGGGCCCTCGGCGGTTCGGGTAAAATGGCGAAAGGCTACCAGCAGCCCGTCATATTGATGATCTGCGGCGTGGTGGGAGCGGCAGCGGGGGTTTTTATCTACCGGAAAAGCTGAAGACCGCGGTTCCGGGGCTGTGTACTCCGGCCCGCGGCGCGCTGCTCAGGTATGCTGCTTTGCTAAGCCAGCCTTCGCGCATTTGTTCGGTACTGCGATATTTTCTGAGCGCCGGGCGTGTGTTGCTTGTTTTTGAACCACAGCCCCTATCGGGGCTGCTTTTATTGCGCCCCCGGAAAATCCGGGGGCTTTTTGTTTGTCTTCGTTCCATGTTAATCTCTCCTCATGAACAAACGGGCTTTGCGGGCGGATATCCTCCTGCTTCTTACGGCGGGTATCTGGGGTTTTGGATTTGTGGCCCAGCGTTCCGGAATGGAATATGTGGGCCCCTTTGCCTATAACGGAATACGGTTTATTTTGGCCAGCCTTTCCCTGCTTCCCCTCATTCTGCTGCGGAAAAAGATGAAGGCCGGAGGCGCAGGATCCTCCGGCGGCGCGGTGATTGCGGCTGACGGCAATCCGGCCGCGGCGCGGCGGCGTTTTTTTTCCTGTTCCCTTGCCGCGGGGAGCTGCATTTTCATCGCCGTTATTCTTCAGCAGTTCGGAATCATCTTTACAACGGCGGGCAACGCCGGCTTTATAACCGGCCTCTATGTGGTATTCACCCCTGTCTTCGGCGTCTTTCTGGGGCGGAAGACCGGGCGCGCCACCTGGATAGGCTCGATTTTTACCCTCGCCGGCCTTTATTTCCTCAGCGCCGCGGGGCGCTTCGCTTCGATTAATCCCGGTGATATTATCACCGTGATAAGCGCCGTCTTCTGGGCCTGCCACGTACTCCTCATCGACCGCCTGGTTCAGGGCATTGACCCGGTTGTCCTTTCCTCGGGGCAGTTTGCCGTCTGCGGATTCCTTGCCCTGATTGGCGCGTTCCTGGTTGAACCTTCCGTCGCGGGCTTTGCGGAAAGAATAAATCCCGCCTTCCTTGCGGAGGGGCTTTTCGCCTGGCTGCCGCTTCCCGAACTTATCGCGGCGCTTTCCGCCGGAAGGATACGCTTTCCCACGGAGGCCCTTGTTCCCATTCTCTACGGCGGCCTTGGTTCCGTGGGCGTCGCACATACCCTGCAGGTGGTTGCCCAGCGCGACGCCCCGCCGGCCCACGCGACGATTATCCTCAGCTTTGAAGGCAGCTTTGCAGCCCTGGGGGGGGCGCTTCTTCTTTCGGAAAAAGTCGGCCCCTGGACGCTGCTTGGTTTTGTTTTGATGCTCGGCGGCATGCTGATAACCCAGTCGGAAGTGATAGCCGGCGGTTTTGGCAAGGGCCGGTGATTGGCCCGGGCCGGCGAAAGGAACGCGGCGCCGGGGCGGCCGGGTGCGCGTATCCGGCCGGACGTGTGCCGGGGCAGTCCCATGAACGAACAGGTAAAACTCTTTCAGAATGATCTTGAAGCGGTTTTTGCTGCCCGGCCGAATCGCTTTCTTATAATCGCGAAGGCCGGCGGAAAAGAGACGGCCTGTCACTGTCCCGATCCGGGCCGCCTTACGGAGCTGCTCTTCCCCGGCGCGCGGCTTATTCTGGAGAAACGCCGCGGCGGGCAAAGCGCGGTTAAGCGCGGCCCTCCGGCAAAAACCGCGTACACCGCGGCCGCGGTCCGTTACCGCGGTGAAATCGTTCCCCTCTTTTCCGCCAGGCTGAACAGGGCCGCGGAAAAACTCATCCTCAAAAAAATAATTCCCGGCCTGAAAGAGATCCACGCCGAATTCAGCCTGGGCAATTCCCGCTTCGATTTTCTGTGCATCGACGAAAAGGGCCGGCGGCATCTGGTTGAAGTCAAGGCCTGTTCCCTGGTTGAACACGGCGTCGCCATGTTTCCCGACGCGCCTAGCGGCCGGGCGCTGAAACATCTTGAAGAACTGGCGTCCCTTGGCAGCCGGGGCTATTGCTGCCATCTGCTCTTTGTGATTACCCACGGAGAGCCCAAAGTCTTTGTTCCCAACCCGCACACCGACCCGGCGTTTGCGGCGGCGCTTTATAGATACGGCCGCCCGGCAAGGAGCCGGACGGCAGGGGGCCGGACGAGGGAAACCGGCGAAGGGGCCGCCCCCGTTCTTGTTCACGCCGCCCTGATCCGCTGCGGAGAGGACGGCGCGGCGCGGCTTGCCGCGGCTCCGGGCGGGGGCGGGTTCATCCCCCCCGATCTTTCCCGCGGAGAGCTTGCGGAAAAGAACAGCGGGAGCTACCTTATCATACTGGAAATCCCCAAGGAAATTCCCGAAGCCGGAAAAAGGGCGAAAGCAAAGGCGCGACGCGACGCTTCCGGAACCCTGATCCTTGAGGCCGGAGCCCTGGGAAACATTGAGATTAAACCCGGCTGGTACGTGTACGCGGGGAGCGCGATGAAGAATCTTTCCCAACGGATAAGCCGCCACCTGCGCAGGGTGAAGAAGAAAAAACACTGGCACATCGACTACCTCAGCCCCTGGGCGTCAAAGATAAGGGCCCTGCCCATTTGTTCCCGCCGTAACCTGGAATGCGATCTTGCCGCGGCCCTGGAAGCTTTGGGGGGAAAGGGCGTACCGGGTTTTGGCTGTTCGGACTGCCGGGGCGCGGGCGGGCGGCGCTGTTCCAGCCATTTGTTTTATTTCAGAAAAAACCCGATGGAAGAACGGAGCTTTGTGGAGATGCTGATGCGGTTCAGGCATGAAGAAATGAAAACCGCAAAGGCATGAAGAAATAAATGAAAACCGCAAAGTCGAAGAAGTTTTTATTCGTGTTGAGGGTTTAATACCCCGCCCTTGATGTTGCGTAAGCAACTACTTTGCCGCGGTCATAAAGGTATTAAACCCGAATACAACTACTAGACTGATTACACTAAA
>JAISAK010000117.1 GCA_031266695.1 Treponema sp. | reverse complement strand
TTCCTTGTCCGGGCAGAAGACCGGCAGATCCGGCTCCGGGAAGTAGCGGTAATCCTGGGCGTTTTCCTTCTGCCGCATGGGCTGGGTTTCGTCGCGGTTTTCGTTCCAGAGCCGGGTCTCCTGGGTTACGGTTTTTCCCGCGTCAAGAACCGCGCCCTGCCGGATTATTTCGTAATTGAGGCCGAGCCTGACAAAGCGGGAGGAGTTGAGGTTTTTTATCTCCACCTTTTTGCCGAGACCCCTGCCGGGCAGATTGATCGAAACGTTGGCGTCGGCCCGGAGGCTTCCTTCTTCCATATTACCGTCGCAGACCCCGAGGTAGCGCACGGTACGGCGGAGCTGCTGAATAAAGAGCTCGGCTTCCTCGCCCGTCTCCATATCGGGTTCGGTGACGATCTCAAGGAGCGAAACTCCCGCGCGGTTATAATCAAGGAGCGAAACCGTGCCGGTATGAATCATCTTGCCCGCGTCTTCCTCAAGATGACATTCCTTTATGCGCACCCGTTTTTTGATTTCCCGGGTTCCGTTTCTGCCTTCAATATCAACATACCCCTGCTGGCCCAGGGGGGAGGCAAACTGGGATATCTGATAATTCTTGGTCATGTCCGGATAAAAATACTGCTTCCTTTCGAACCAGGTTTTTTCGGGTATGGCGCAGTTAAGGGCGCGGGCTACCATGCAGCCCATGCGCATCGCCTCAATGTTGAGGGAAGGCAGCACGCCGGGGTAGCCCATGCAGACGGGGCACACGTTGGTATTGGGCTCGTCCCCGAAGGCGGAACGGCAGCCGCAGAATACCTTTGTTTTGGTCAGAAGGTGAATATGAACTTCAAGTCCGATGAACGACTGATACATACAACTAACTCCAGAAAGCCCTGTACCCTTCGGGGCGGGGAAAGGGGTATTTTTTTTCATAGCCCCCGGCAATGTCGAAGAGGGTTCCTTCCGCCCAGGCCCGGCCGAGGATCTGCACGCCCACGGGAAGCCCCCCCTCTACCGAAGCGGGAAAGGAAAGGCTGGGAAGCCCCGCAAGATTGGCGCAGCAGGTGTAGAGGTCCGCCGCCTTCTGGGCAAAGGCGGAAAGCGACGAGGCCCCCCGGCCGAAGGCCCGCGAAGGAAACACCGGCATAAGGATAGCGTCTAACTTTGCCTGTTCCCGGTATTCGCCGTCCCCGAGGAGGGATTCAAAGCTGCGGCGAATCCCCTGCCGGATTCGCTGGGCCCGCAGGTAATAGCGATCCTGGAATCCCGAGCGGAGTACAAAGGTTCCCAAAAGTATGCGCAGTTTTACCTCGGCGCCGAAGCCCGCTTCCCTGGCCTTGTCGACAAGCTCGTCGGGATTTTCCGCGCAGCCGGGCCGCGCCCCGTAACGGACGCCGTCAAAACGGGCAAGATTCGCGCTGGCCTCCGCGGCGGCGATGGTGTAATAGGCGGGCACGCCGTATTTGAGGCTGGGAATTTCAACCTCCGTAAGAGTATGCCCCAGCTCCGAAAACCTTGCCCTGGCAAGCTCAAAGCCGCGGCGCGTTTCTTCTTCCAGCACCGAAGCCTGGGCCGCCGCTTCAAGGGCGCCGCCTTCTCCCCCGGCGGCCTCCGCCGCGGCCGCGAGGGCCCGCGCTATGGCCCCGGGCGAGAGTACGCCGATACGGCGGCCCGCCGGGCGGTCTGTCCCGGCGGCCGGGTACAGGGGCGGCGCGGCGGCGGGCGCGCCGTGGCTGGTCTCGTCCAGCGGGTCGGGGCCGCGGATAATCGAGAAAACGGCGCGGCAGCGTTCAACCGTATCGGCAAGCACCCCGGCGGACTCAAGGCTTGAGGCGTAGGCCACCAGGCCGTAACGGGAGACCGCGCCGTAGGTCGGTTTAAGTCCCACCACGCCGCAGAACGCCGCGGGCTGCCGCACGGAACCGCCCGTGTCCGTACCCAGCGCGTAGGGCACGATCCCCGCGGCAACCGCCGCCGCGGAGCCGCCCGAAGAACCGCCCGGAACCCGCTCAAGATCCCAGGGGTTGTTGGTCCGCCCGAGGGCCGAATTGTCGGTGGACGAACCCATGCCGAATTCGTCAAGATTGGTTTTACCGATGACCCGCGCTCCGGCGGCTTCGAGTCTGCGCACAACCGTGGCGCTGTAGGGGGAGCGGAATTTTTCAAGCAGCTTTGAGCCGCAGCTTAGGGAAAAATCCTTTACCGCGATATTGTCCTTTACCGCGAAGGGAAACTCCGCAAGACCCGGCGGAACGCCGGCGGCCGGAGAATTCGGCATGCCTTCCGGCGCGGGCTTCGGCGCGTCCGCCTCCGCGGGTTCCGGCGCGTCAGGCCGCCATTCAATAAAGGCGTTTATCTTTTTTTCCCATTCCTCCGCGTAGGATAAAAAACCGGCGGGGAAATTAATCGCCATAGCTCACCGTCCCCTTACAGCACATTCGGGATTACCACGAAACGGCCGTCGCGGTCGCCCGCCTTTTCCAGCATTTTTTCGCTTAAATCTTCGGAACCGGCGTTACTCCGGTCGGGCCGGAAATAGCCGGACTCCACAACCCGGGAAGAAGCGGCCATACCCTCGGTTCCCCCGCCGATAGAGGCGGTAAAACTCGCCTCGTCCCTGTCCGCCGCCTGCATCGCGGCAAAATATCCGATCATCTGCTCAAAGGCCGGAAACGCGCCGGCCAGTTCTTTTTCATCCATGCTGAGATGCGCCAAAGCGGCTGTTTCCTGTAAATCTTCGATTTTCATGCTCCATTGATAGTGTCACGGAGCCGGATTCAGTGTCAAGGTATTGGGGATATTCGCCTATTTACCGAATTTATCAAGGGAAAAATTTCAGCCGACGGAAGGCGGCGCGACGCTGGACGGCGCGGGACAATCGCCGGTACTGAAACCTCCGTCGACACAGATGGTCTGCCCGTTGACATAGGCGCTTGCCTCCGAAGCAAAAAAGATAAGCGCCGTATCAAGATCGTGGGGCTCCCCAAAACGCTTGGCCGGCAGCCTTTCCAAAAGATGGCCGCTCCACTTTTTGTCCTCGAATTGTTTCCGGCTGATGTCCGTTATAAACCAGCCGGGGCAGATACAGTTTACGGTGATGCCATGCTCGGCCCATTCGGCGGCCATGCACATGGTCATCTGTTTTACGCCCCCGCGGCCGGCGGAGTAGGGGGCGACGGTTTTATAGCCGAAAAAAGCCGTTCCCGATCCGATATTTATTATACGGCCGTATTTGCGCCTAATCATGCCTTTGGCGGCTTCCCGCGCCATAAAGAAGGAACCCTTGAGATTCGTATCAAGAATCCAGTCCCACTCTTCCCAGGTATAATCCACGGCAAACTTGCGTTTATTGACGCCGGCGTTATTTACCAGTATATCGATTCTGCCGAAATAATCCTCCGTCTTTTTCACCGCCTCAAGGATGCTCTCCTCTTTTTGAACGTCAAGAACAAGCGGAAAAACCCTGGCGCCGCGGGATTCAAATTCCTTTTGTACGGGAACCAGGGAATCCATGCTCCGCGCCGTAACAGCTATGTCGGCGCCGGCCTCAACAAGGGCCCTTGCCATATTGTTTCCCAAACCCCGGCTCGCCCCCGTAACAAGCGCGATTTTTCCGCTCAGATCAAAAAGATTTGTCATTTTCTCACCCCCTTATTCGGAACCGCAGGTAATAACAACTTTCATGGCCTTGTCCGGATTTGAACAGGCAAATTTCATGGCCTCTCCGGTTTTTTCAAGCGGAAAATGATGGGTAACCAGGGATTTGAGATCCGCTTTTTTCGCCGAAACCAGCTTAAGCGCCCGGTCGTACATATTCGCGTAACGGTAAAGCGCTATTATATCAATTTCTTTTAACATAAGCCGGCGGAGAGGCACCGGAACATACTCGGTGTGCGTGGTTATTCCCGCAATTACCATTTTCCCTCCGCGCGCCATCATTTCATGCAAACCCTGTACTACTTCAATAACCCCCGTCGCTTCTATGGCAACGTCGGCGCCCAG
>JAISAK010000099.1 GCA_031266695.1 Treponema sp. | reverse complement strand
TGCAATCTCCCGTTCCGGTTTTGATAGATTTCTGGGCTTCCTGGTGTATGCCCTGCAGAATGATCGCTCCTTTTATCGATCAGCTTGCCGAAGAATATTCGGGGCGCATCAAAGTCGGCAAAGTTAATGTCGACGAGGAAAACGATCTTGCGGGACGGCACGGTATTGTGTCCGTTCCAACCCTGGTTATCTACAACAAAGGAACCATGGTGGAACAAAAAGCGGGCGCCGCCCCCAAGCACGGCATAGAAGCCCTGTTTAAAAATCTGGTCTAGCGGCCCGCCGCGTCCGGGAATTCCCCCTAAAAGCGTTCAGGCTTGTTCGGCTTGCCCGGCGATATGCCGCCGGTAGCGGTAATGTACCAATCGGCCAGGGTATTGCTGTCGGCGGCCGTCTCATCGCGGGAAACGCTTCTCGTCATGGCGGTCTTGATATTAAAGGTGTTCACCGCCGCATTCGGGCCCGGAAGCTCCTTTTCCTCCGATTCCCAGGCCCTCTGGCTGTATAAAAATTCAGCGGCCCCGGCAAGGTATTCCTTGTTCCACTGGGGATCGGAATTCTCCGCAAGCGCCACCGCGTCAATAACCTTGTCGTCCTGATCCAGAAGATAAACCACATCGGTTTTATGCAGAACCTTTTCCGTTCCCGGCCTCCATAAATCCCGCACGCCCGCAACCGCGTCAGTTCCTCCGGATTCATCAAGATTATCCCCGGTTTCGTCCCTGCTTGTTTCCTCCATGCTGCGCAGGTGCAGCAAAATGTACTCATCGGCGGCAACCTCCAGGCTGGGGAATTCATAAACCATCGGATTCTTGCTGTTTCCCGCGATAAACAGACGCAGGGCCGCCAGATTGCCTTCCTCCAGCGTTTTAAATTCGATAAATTCCGCCTTTGGTTTGGAATATTCGGTTCTCAGTTCATTGATTCGAAGACCGGGCATACGGACATTCCGCGTTCTAAGGGGAACAAGTACATTCATAGTATTCCCCTTTTCGTCTTCCACCAGAAGATCCGCGGTAATTTTTCCTCCCGGCGCGGGACCGCCGGAAAAAACGACCCGCACGACACTCCCGTCTTCCAGGGATTCAATCTCCACCGCCGGGTCAAAATACAGGGAGATTACCCGTACCGGCCGGGAAAACTGAAAGTCGATTTCGGTCCCGGTAACCGCCTTGCAGGTAAGAAAAACCGGCGCCTCGGAGCTGTCGCCAAGAATCCGCCCAACCACGTCTTCGGTTTCGGTGGAAGTGGAGCAGGAACACGGCGAACAGAGCAAGGCAATGCTGCCAAGAAAAAGGAAAAAAAGGTGCTTTAATTTCATTGATTCCTCCGTCATTCAATTTTTCAATACTATTAATGGGGTGTCCGTGCAGGGCGCTTCAAAGAATAGGAAAAAAATTTCTCTTTAAGCCGATTTTTTCCCGGCCTTTTGAAAGACGGAAATTCCGATTGTATACTCCCTGGATTTGGTAGTACACTGGGGTATGGATGAATCAACCCTGATGCATCTTGATCTCCGGGCGTCTCTTGTCTTTGCCAAGGCGCCGGATATTGAACCTTTTCCCGCCGCCGCGGAAGAGGACGGCAGTGAGCGGCTTTTCTGCTTTGGGCTTGACCCGGAGCAGGCCCGCAGTATTGAGCCGGACCGGGAACAGCTTCTGGGCAGCCTGCTTTTCGCGGGTCTCGCGGAAGGGGGAAAGACTGAGGAGGGCGCCGCGGGGAATGTTCCGGTTATACGGCTGCCTGCCGGAATTTACCTTTTTGCGCAGCGGCGGGACGCGCCGGACAGGAACATCTGCCTGGACATGGTAATTGAACAGCAAAAGGACGGGCTTTGGGAACGGCATGAGCTGGAACCCACGCTCTATGTGCGGTATTTTTTTGAAGACGGAAAGCCGGTAACGCAGATTTTCAGGCCCTGCAGGACTTAGCCCCGGAGCCCTCCGGTACGGCTACAGCCTGAGAGCCTCTACCATGTAGCGTATATCGTAACCTCCCTCGGCCTGTTTTTTCATTTCTATAACGAAAATCATCGAACCGTCCCGGGGCGCTATCATCACTTTTTTGACCCGGTAGGAAGAGACAAGGGAACGTTTCAACTGAGGCGTCCCTATGGTGTAAGTTTTTCGGACACCGCCTGCCGAGCTGCTTTCAAGATTAATAAAAAACGAAGATTTGAGATCCCGGCCCGAACCTTCCACATAAGGAACAAGGTTTGCCTTGAAGGAAGTTCCGGTTTCAAAATTACGGAATTCGATGATTTCGCCGGAGGCCGGAGGCTCGCCGTCCAGCGCTACATAGAGAGGCTGGCCCTGATTAAGATAGTTCACCCCGTTTCGCTCGGCAAGATTTGCGTTTCCGGAAATAATCCGGTAAAGGGCCCCCGAGCCGTCCTGCCCGGCAATTACCGGACTGTCATGGGCATAGGAAACTTTACCCCCCGGCACAAAATTATTGCGGGGTACATCCACCACAAAAAGTTCCGCCCAGGGCTTGAGGGTATTAACCTGAACTCCGTACTGGGCAAACATATAAATTCTTCCGTCCGGTGAAAAGCCGAGGTCTACAAAGGAAGCGGAATCCCCCGCCCAAAGAACGGAAGCGCAGGCAAACAGGGCCGCGGCTGTAACAAGGAAAGTTCTTTTTGATGCCATAGAGGTCTCCTCTTTACTAATATCGGTACAAAAAAATAAGTCTTGAGAAAAACTCCGGCAATGAGTATTCTTGTCGTATGACTTTATCTGAAAGGAATATCTGTTTTAAGGCGGGAATCGTCCTGGCGGCGCTCAGTATAGCAGCCGTTGTCGCCGCGTCTGTCACAATCATTCCGGCGCGTCTTATTTTAGAAGAAACCGCCATCCGTTCCGCGGGGATTTTCCAGGCTTTAATCAGCCGTTTTCTCAAACCGGCCCCTTATTCGGTATACGCTTCCATAGCGGGGGCGGTTCTCTATGCCCTCATTACCGCAACTCTGATCTACTACTTTTTTGAAAAAACCCAGTCCCCGGAAATTCTTTTTGTTTTCTTTTTTGTCCTTTCCTTTGCTGTTGAAACAACCCGTTTTATGCTTCCCCTCAGGCGGGTGTATGAAATCCCTTCCCTGTATCAGCTTATGGCCGCCCGGACGCTGCTCTTCGGCAGGTATTTCGGAATTTTTTCCCTTTTTATCGCCAGTGTTTACGCCACGGGGCTGGAAGTTCAAAAACAGCGAACCATAACCCTTGTGATAGTGGTAGCAACCATGATCATTGCCCTTGGGGTTCCCGTTGATATACTCACCTGGGATACAAGTTTCAATATGGTGAATGGCTACACTTCCCTGTTCCGGCTGATAGAAATAGGAACCTTCTTAATCACAATTGTCAGTTTTTTTATTGCCTCTTATATTCGGGGTTCAAGGGAATACATTTTTGTCGGCCTGGGCGCCTTTCTGGTTTTCCTGGGGAGAAACATCCTGATCAACGGCGATACCTGGGCAAGTCCTTTACCGGGAATTTTATTCCTGTCCCTTGGGGCCTGGTTCATTTGTACCCAATTGCACAAAATATACCTGTGGCTGTAGGTGGTTTTACAATCTATGGGGTATAGAACATGGCAAACTGAACCGCAAGCCCTACGCTCATTGGAATGGCAAGATTATCGTAATCTTCCAGGGGAAGAGCTTCCGCGGCCGCGGCGGTAAAGGCCGCAATCAGAGAGATGTGGAAACTCCGGGAAACTTGCCAGGCCGATATAAAAACCGCGGTAAAACAGGCCAGGGAACCTTCAAGGCTTTTCCCGCACAGGAAAGAGGGCCTTATCCGGCCAAAAATTTTCCCCACGAGGCTCGCAAAACTATCTCCAAAGGCCAGGGCATAGATGGCTATGGAAGCCGCCGGCGAAGGATAGAGGAGAAGAGCCAGCAGGGCGCCTAAACCCAGGGTAACGGGGCCCATTACAAAATGCCCCATATCGCGGGGCCGGGAGGCCATAGCGGTAAGTGAAGAAATCAGGGGAATCCTTATACCTGAAAGTCTGAGGGTTTCCATATAGGTATAACCCAAAATGCCGATCATAAGGAGAAGTACCGTAAAAGGCCGATTTACAGATGCCATTGAAGGGCTTAGGGCAATAAAAAAATGTATGTACTTTCTGATAATTTCAGTTTTTACTTCATTTAATTCCAAACCGCTTCGTATCATATTAGAATAGTAGCAAATTTCATGCCAACCCAAAAAACCGGGCCGGGAACCGGAGAAGGGAAGCTAATTCTTTATCTGGCAACAAATTACAACCCCGGGGGAACCGCGGGAAATTTTTCTTTCCCGATGTTATAAATAAATAGACAGAAAAAATTCATAAATTACTAATAGGCCGCCTTGCCCTTAAAAAGGTCATTTGTTTGATACCGCCGAGAGTATCTCCGGGTTATCCGCCACGTAGTTCAACACATCGGCCATTATACCGGTATAGCCTTTCCCCGGGGCCTTGTATTTTGCCAGCACATCGGGTTTTAGGCGCAGGGCAACAACAGGGCGTAACGGCTCTTTTCTTTTCCGCAGTTCCCGCGCCATAGCCGCAAATTCGGCCAGAGCCTCCGGGGTGGATTCCGGGCAGTCCCCTTCACCCCTTCAGAAAGAAATAGGAAACGAAAAAAAACAAAGCAGGCGTAAGAAGGGGTCAAAAAGGGGCCTGTAAACTTTTGAGGGTAAATTCTTCCCTTTTTC
>JAISAK010000097.1 GCA_031266695.1 Treponema sp. | reverse complement strand
ATGGACCGTTACGGTGGTCAAAAAGGACATCGGATGCACTATCGCGGGCATTATCGAGGACACCATGGCAATCGATCCCTCCGCTGGCAGCGCAGTAAACCCCATTTCCATACCTCTGTCCTTTGACATCGATCTCACAACCCCCGGTATGTGGGCGGATATTCTGGCGGCGATACAAAGCGCGGAAAAGTACGTGGACCTTGACCTCTCCGCCTGCGCCATGAGCGTGGGAGGCGTAGCCTCCACGGAGTTTGACCCCGGCGCGGCCGACACCGGTGAAAGCCGGATCGTCTCCCTGGTACTGCCCGACGGGGCGGAAAGCGTCAAAGCGGGAACTTTTCTCATTGAAACTTTTACCCTCGAATCTGCCTTCAAAAACTTTACCGCCCTGAAAAGCGTCGAGGGAGACAACGTGGTAACCGTCGGCAACGTAGCCTTCACTTCCTGTACTACCCTTGAGTCGGTAAGCTTCCCGGCGGCCGCAAGCATCGGCGACTATGCCTTCGCCGCCTGTGCCCTGACGATGGTGGACTTCCCCAAGGCTATAAGCATCGGCGACCTCGCCTTCTACGGCTGTACCGGCCTGGCAATGGCGGACTTCCCCTTGGTCACAAACCTCGGCAACAGTGTCTTCCAAGGCTGTGCCGCCCTAACGACGGCAAGCCTCCCCTTGGTCACAAGCCTCGGCAGCAATGTCTTCCAGGGCTGTACTGCCCTGAGGACGGTAAGCCTCCCCGAGGCCACAGGCATCGACAGCGGTGCCTTCTCCGGCTGTACCGCCCTGATGACGGCGAACCTCCCCTTGGTTACAAGCCTCGGTAACAATGCCTTCCAGGGCTGTATCGCCCTGGCGGCGGCGGACTTCCCCTTGGCCGAACGCATCGGTAACGCGGCCTTCGAGGGCTGTGCCGCCCTGTCGATGGTGGACTTCCCCAAGGTTGCCTCACGCGTCGGTACCGGCGCCTTCAAGGGCTGTACCGCCCTGACGATGGCGAACCTCCCCTTGGCCGATAGTATCGGTTATTATGCCTTCTCCGGCTGTACTGCTCTGACAACGGCGTACTTCCCCAAGGCAAGCATTGGGTACGATGCCTTCGCGAATACCGGAACGAAAGACCTTACCGTCACCTTGGGCAACGAGGCTCCCATGATGGGAACGAATCTGTTCAACGGTGTCACCAGCCCCAAAACCGTCACCGTCAAGGTTCCCGCCGGGGCTACGGGCTACGCGGTGACGCTGCCCGCTACCTACAGCGGCGCTGACACCACCGACAATTGGGGTAACGCCTTCCGGGGCAAGGGCTGGGGACCCTTCTACTTGACCGGTACGGTCAACGAAAACATCACGCTGAATATTGTTGAGTATACGCCCTGAACAGGGAGCGGAGTTTGAGGGCCTTTGGCGGTTTCGGGGAGGAGTCTTGCTTTAACGCGAGGCCCTCCCGAGGCGAATTAGGAGGCGTCTTCCTCTTTCTGTTTGAACTTTATATATGTGGCCATACGGAAATCGTCGCCCTTGATGTGGTTAAGGAGCCAGTCTCCGACAGCGGAGGTAACGGTGTTAACCATATCCTCGGTGGGGCCTTCTTCCCTGAGCCGTTCCGTCAATTTGCCGACGGTGACCTTAAAATCGTTGTGGTAACGTTTATGAACAAGATAATCCGGATAATCGTATTTTTCCTGAAGCTTTTCCTCATCGGTAAAGTGCATAATCGTATAACCGGTTAAAAAATCCAGAGTTTTGAAAATCTCTTCGCTTCCCTTTCCGTTCCGGGAGGCATCGATAATACTGTTCAAAGCCGCGATAAGCTGTTTGTGCTGGTTGTCGATTTTTTCGTGCCCGGTCTCCAGGCTGCTGTCCCATTGATATGCCACAAGGCCCTCCTATTCCAAAGGCGGGAAATACCCGCTTGAATCCCTTCCGGAACGTTCCATCAGATATACCTCGGCTTCCACCGGGAGATAAGCCCTGCCGAAATCCGTCGGAAGCTGAGACCTATATGTTAAACTATAAACGCCTTTTGGCCCGGCCGCAATACTCTGTATCATCTCCCTTATGCCCCGGGGACGGTAAAGGGGAAGCGCTTCTCCGCCTGTTTCCCCGCAAAGATAGAGGATCTCCCCGGAGGGAGCGCCGCCGCCGACAATAACCGCGTGGAACACAATGCCGTTATTCGCAAGATAGGCCGCCAGCTCCGAAAGGCCGTACTGCTCAAAGGCAAGTTCCCCCGGGTTTCCCGTGCCGACATAAACCACCGCCCGTTTCTTTTCCCCGGCAAGGAGATCCGTGGCGGCCAGCCGCAGCCCCAGGTCAAAGCCAGCGCGGGCTGTAGGACGCGGAATTTCCCCGCGCGGCCGCTTCCGGCCTTTCCCCGAGCCGTTCCCGCCCGGGCTGCTCCCCCGCGGAAACAAGCGAAAGAATACGCCCCTCTTCCGCCAAGGCGCTGTTTATATCCCGCAGGGCCGCGGCAAGATCCTCCCCCAGGCCCCTGGTTGCCGGGGATCTTTCAACCAGCACCGATATATCGGCCCTGCCGGAAAGATAGGCGGGGCTCATAAAATTCTGTTCGCTTGCAACCCTGCCCTCCTCGCTGAGCAGGAAGTTAAGGCCCTCAAGGCCCACAATGGGCCGGCGCAGCCGGTCTTCCACGCTGAGTTCGACCGTAACCAGGGGAAAGGAGTCCGCCGAAACCCGCTCTATCTGAACAAAAAGCCCCGAGGCAAGATCGTCGAACCGGGTCAGCACCGACACTTCGTCGGCGGCGAAATTGGCGGCCAGGACATTGCCGTTTCTGTCCATGTCGGCGCCCACGATACGAACCCTGCCGCCGCCGGCGACGCCCAGCTCCCGTACCATTATCGAATCGGGATCGACAAGAAGCACCCGGTTGGTATCCGCCGCGAGAATCCTGCCGTCCGGAAGGAAGCGGAGGCTTTCGGGCCCGGTAAGGCCCTCTTCCACCAGGACGCCCAGGTAGCTTCCGTTCCGGTCAAAGGTATAAATCCGTTTCGCCGCGGAATCGGCGGCGTAGATGCGATCCCCGCCGGCCGCGATGCCCGTGGGTGAAAGGAAGCCGGGAAAAGAGGAATCCCTCAAGCCGAAGGAGAGAATAAAGGCTCCGTCGGGATCGAATTTGGAGATTCGCCGGTTGCCGTAGTCCACCACATAGAGGTAGCCCTGATCGTCAACCGTCATGTTCTGGGGGCCCACGAACATTCCGTCGCCCAGGCCGCGGGAACCGATATAAGCCTGCCAGTCGCCGCTGCTGTCGAGGACGCTTACCCTGCCCCCCCGGTACTCGGAAAGATAGAATCTGCCGCCGCTTCCCCTTACCAGATCGTAGGGGCGGTCGAAACCATTGAGGGGCCCCCGCTTTCTGTCTTTTACCACGCCGTTGACATCGATCCTGACAATTTCGTTGCTGCCGTAGGCAACTACCCAGGCGGAACCGTCTTCAAGGGGAAGCACCGCGGAGGGCTGGCGGTACAGAACATACTCCTCGTAACGGCCGGGGTAACGGCCGGCTTCCACATAACGCACCTCGTCGTCCGCTACGGGAAGAAGGAAGCGCCGGTTGGCCACGGTTTCAATTTTTGTTCCCAGAAGCATGCCCTGCCCGCTGTTCCAGCCGTAAGCGGCGGCGGCGGAACGCCACTGTCTGAGGGCGGTCTCCTCAAGGCCGGAGCGGTAGTAGGCTTTGCCGAGCCAGTCGAGAATAAGGGCCTCCCCGGGCCTGAAGGAAAGGGCCCGCTCAAGGGAGAGGATCGCCTCGTTAAAGGCATAGCGGTAATAGGCCTGCACCCCGATACGGAATTCCTCGGCGGCGTAGAGGGCGTTGACGTCGGTTCCCCCGGTTACGGGGCTTGCGGGCGTGTAAACCGGCATTTCGCCGTCCCCCGGCGGCCGGTTTTGTCCCGCGCCGGACTGTCCGCCCTGCTGGGGAAAGATTCGGGGAGGGGCGGCGAGGAAAAAAGCCGCGAACAGCAAAAACAGCCCTTTCATCCGGCGTCTCCGGTTACGATCCGAAAATGATCTTTTATTTCCCTTTCGTTAGGCGCCAGCTCCAGAGCCCGGCGGAGCCAGGTTCTGGCTTCCAAAAGTTCTCCGCTTTTGAAATAAGCCCAGCCAAGGGAATCGAGGTAAGCCGGACTCTGGGGGTTCTTGTCCGCCGCTTTCCGGCAGAGCCGGAGGCCCCGCAGTATATCCGTATCCGTATCGGCCAGGATATAGCCCAGGCAGTTCATGGCGGTGGTGTTGTTCTCGTCAAGGTCCAGGGCCTTTTCGTAAAGCTCAACCGCGTTTTTGTACTTCTTCTGGGTCCAGGCGGCATAGGCAAGGGTATTGTAAAGCTGAACCGATTCAAAGCCGTTATGCTGAAGCCGCTTGAGTTCGAATTCGGCCATCTTGGTACGCTTGGTAGTTACATACACATAAGCAAGGGTAAGGCGGCACTGGTAAACCCTGAGTACGTCTTTGCTGCCGGTTACCACCTGTTCCAGGTACAAGAGGGCGTCGTCAAAGCGGCCGAGTTTCGTATAACAGAGGCCCAGGTAATAGGCAAGCTCGGCCTGTTCCTCGCCGCTGAATTTTTCAGCCTTAACGAGAAGCAGTTCCTTCAGGGCCAGCTCCCAGCGTTTCATGCGGAAAAGCCGTATTCCCTCCTGAAGCCGCCCCTCCGGAGACGACGGCTTTCCCCGGGGAGAGGGCTTTTCAGGGGGCGAGGGTTTTTCTGCCATTCCAGGCCCTTCCCTTTTCGGTAATTACTTCCTCCAATGATACCGGATGAATAAAAACGGCGCTCATTGAGGCAAGATTCCGGGATACCGCGTCCCAATCGGAACCTCTTTCCGGCCATGTCCCGATCTTTCCGGCCGTTGAAAAACAGTACCGGCTTCCGTCATGGGCTTCGTAAGGGTCTACACGATCGGTATAGCAGCGCAGGGAAGGAAAAGCGGGAACCAGCCCGCCGGGCTCTTCGCCAATATTGGGAATATTGACGTTTACAAAGGTTTCCGGCTTCCGGTAAGCGATTATTTCAGCCAGATGTTTCAGAGAAAAATTTACCGCCCCTTCCCAGTTCCAGGAGTCCCCCTCAACAAGGGAAAGGGCAAGCGAAGGTATGCCGCAAAGCCCCCCCTGCCTGGCCGCCGCCGCGGTACCCGAATAAACAATGTCGGTGCCGATATTGGCGCCCCGGTTAATGCCCGAAACAACCAGGTCGGGCAGTCCATCAAGTTCAGGAACCCCCCCCAGGCTTGCCACAACCACACAGTCAGCGGGGGTTCCCGAGCAAGACCAGGTATCCTTTTCCCTTTCGGTAAGCTTGCAGGGCTCCCTCAGAAACGAAATGGAATGGGAAACCCCGGAACGGTCGGAATCCGGGGCAACGACAAACACCCGGTGGCCAGCTTCCCTCAGTGCCCGGGCAAGAAGGGAAAGCCCTCGGGAATCAATGCCGTCGTCGTTGGTTAAAAGGATACGCATGGCCCCTACGCTCCGGAAGCCGGCGCCAGGCGGGTTCCCGTCGCGGGCCGTACTTCGTAAATTACCGGATGAAAACCAAAGATGCGCTCATAATCTTCAAGCCGTTTTTTGTATTCCCCGATGGCGTCGTCCTTGATGATGGTATAGGTACAACCGCCAAAACCCCGTCCGGTCATCCGCGAACCCAGAACCCCGTCAATTTCCTGCGCCCGCTTTACAAGCCAGTCTATCTCCGGGCAGCTTACCTCATACAGATCCCGCAAACTTTCATGGGAATGGAGAATTATCTTGGAAAGGCCCGGAAAATCGGACCGCCGCAGGGCTTCCTCCGCGTCGTACACCCGGCGGATTTCCTGCACAACGTGCATGCTCCGCCGGCGGATCTCTTCGGGAAGGTTCCCCATGGATTCGACAAGGTCGGTCATCGCGTAGTCCCGAAAACTCGCGCCTTCCCGTTTGCGGGAGAGAAGCTCAAGCCCCTTTTTGATATCCGCCCGGCGCTGCTTCAGCTCTTCCTCAACCCCCATACGGGGAACCTTGGAATCCATGATGAGAATTTTATACCGGGAAAGGGGCGATTTTATTCTTTTGACTTCCAGGGCTTCCTCGTCCACCAAAAGGAACTGATCCCTGCGCGCGGAAAAACTGATAAGATAATCAACAGGATTGGTGTTCTTCCCAAAAAAGACAATCTGGGAGGCGTTCAGCCGGGTGACCATTTCTTTGTCGTTTATCTGGGCCTGGAAAAAACTCCGCAGCGCAACCGCGGCGGCCGTCTCGATCGCGGAAGAAGAAGCAAGCCCTACCTGCTGGGGAATATTCCCCGCAATGGTAAAATTAAGGCCCTTGACGGGGTATCCAAGTTCGGCAAACATGTGTATAGCAACTTTGATATAATTCGCCCAGCGATCTTCCCGCTTGTATTTAAGGTTTACCAGGGTGGTACGCTTCCGCTCCCCAAGATCCGCGGCAAAAAAACGAAGTGAATTGTCCTTACGAATGCTGACCGCCACCCGCATACAGCGATCGATGGCGGCGGAAAGAAAAAGGCCCGCCTTGGGTTCGCCGTGTTCCCCCAAAAAATGTACCCTGCCGGGAGCCTCTCCAATGACAACGGTTTCCGATCGGTCGCCCTCTAAAACGTACTCCTTTCGGTGTATAAGACCGATATCCAGCATGTATGAAAACCTCACCTTATATTTTTCGTATCTGACGCCATTGTACCGGAAATCGCTATTTTATTCAATTAAATTTAGGAAATATTTTTCCAATTTCCGTAGGTTTTCTCGGCCTATTCCTACATTTATGTATGAAATTTCGGCGCGCCACAAATTCCCCTGTTACGCGGGGTTTTCATTTAGTCCGGCGCGCTTCGCCGCAAGCATTTCGGTATACGGCCTGTTTTCAATTTTTCCGGTGGAAAGGCCTGTCTTTTCAAGAAGGTCCAGAAGCTCCCCGCGGCACCGGGCGACAAGGGCGTCATCGTCCCGCGGGGCAAGGATTTCAAGCTCAAGGAACCATCCAAGTTCCCCGACATCCGAAAGTTCCATCCTGATCGGGCTGCCGGCCTCCGCCGTTTCCCGTTCCGGGGGGGCGCGGGTTTCCGGGGGGCCATAGATCCACGCCCAGCCCCGCTTGCTTTTCCTGATTTTCCGCTTCAGCCCAAGCCGGCCGAGCAGATCTTCGAAGGTCTCTCCGTCCGAAACGGCGAATTCCCTTTCCTCATTTACCTCAATTCCGTCCTGAATTTTCCTGATTTTGTAGGTGGCCAGGTTTGTTTTCGAGGTTTTACCCGCCTTATCGACGCTGGTTTCACGTCGTACCCGGAGCCCCGAAGGGGGAAGGCCGCTGTTTTCAAAGGGGGAAACCCAGTAGGTGTCGTCCTTTTCATAGGCGGCCTCATATTTTCCGAGGGCCGAAAGCCGTTTTTTTACCGTTTCGGGGGCCTCGACACGCGCTTTCAACTCGATTTCAAAGGTCATCATAAGCTCCTTTCGTTCGAAAAATTCTTTTTTTTGAACCTTTATTCAATTATTTGTAATATTTTATACCTTTTAAACATTTTTGAAAATAAAAGCTTGTACTTTCAGATGAAAACGGGTTTTAATAGATATGCGGATAATAAAAAAGAATGGAAGTACCGATAATGGGTAGATATGAACGATATACGCGGTATTTCCCGTCTTTTTCTGTTCGCGGCCGTTTTTTCTTTCGCGGCGCTTCCGGTGAAGCTTGCCGCGGAAGATATGGTTCATGTGGTAGCGAAGGGAGAAACGGTATATTCCATCTCCCGTTCCTACCGGGTTAGTCCGGAGGCGCTTATGAGATATAACGATGTTATCGACGCTTCCAGGCTTCAGATTGGAAGCCGGCTCAGGATACCGGCTTCACCGGGAGATTCCGCCGCGGGGACTTCGGGCGCCGGGGGTGCCGCAGCGTCTTCCGCGGCGCCTTCCGCGAAGGCTCCGGTTTCCGGCCCCGCCGCTCCGGGGGCGGCGGGAACCGTTTCTGTCTCCCAGGGTGTCTATACCGAGTACCGGGTTGTCAAGGACGATACCCTTTACAGTATTGCCCGGTCTCACGGCGTAAGCCTCCAGGCCCTGCGGAACATTAACGGTTTTAACGAGAGCTATGTATTAAAAGCGGGGGAGCGGATTAAGGTTCCTTCGGCCCCGGTAACCGCGGCGGGGAACGCCAATTCCGGGCCCGCCGCGCCTGCGGCCCCGACCAGGACAAGTCAGGGCGGCGGAGAGGTGCGTCAGACCGCTTCAACAAGGGTGGACGCGTCTCTGCGCTGGCCGGTAAAGCCAAAGGAACTTGCCTATATGACCGGCAAGCTTTATGGGGTGGTTCTTGAAGGCGAACGGACGGAACCGGTCAAAAGTCTTACCCAGGGAACGGTTATTTCGGCCGGACCCTATCGTGGTTTCGGAGGGGTAGCCATAGTTCAGGTTACAGGAGGTTATTTGTATGTTTACGGTGGTTGTGAAAGCCTGTCGGTAAAAGAAGGGGATAGGATTGGCCCCGGTACGGAATTGGGAAAACTGGGAATAGACGCGGTATCATCCAAGCCGCAGCTTTTTTTCCTGGTTTACCGGAACAATGCCCCTATCGATCCCGCCAAAGCGCCGCGCGCTTAAAGGTTTTCACCCGTGAGGTATGTGTAATGTGACAGGCGCCCGGAATCGCCGAGTATTTTTCGGCGCCCCCTAAGTTTCGGCTTTGATATACCCCGCGAAATTTTAGTTAAAAATCAAGCCACATGGAGGTGGTACTATGTCAAAAACAGGTTTAGGTTCTGAAACTATCGAACGAAAAACGCGGAAGACCCGCAAAAAAGGGATAGAGCCGGCTTGCGCGAATAAAACGGAAGCCGGGCAGGAAAAAACCAGAAAGCCCGCCAGGGCTTCTCAAACCCTCAAGCCCCTGAAGAAGTCAAGGGTTCATAAAGAAACAGACCCGCTGGCTTTGTACTTCAGGCAGATTTCCAAATTCCCCCTTCTCTCGGTTCAAGAGGAACAATACATCGGAGAAAAAATTGTTACCCTGAGAAAAGAGATCAAAGAATTTGAGGAAAACCCGGACAATAAATACCCGGACGGAGCGGTTCCGGACAGGGTACGTCTCAGGGAAAAGGAAAACCTCGAAAAGGCCCTGCTTTGCCACAAAAACAAGATGATCAACTCCAACCTTCGTTTGGTGGTATCTATTGCCAAGAACTATCAGCATAGGGGCCTTTCCCTGCTGGATCTTATAGACGAGGGCAATATAGGCCTGATAGAAGCGGTTGAACGGTTTGACTATACCCGGG
>JAISAK010000080.1 GCA_031266695.1 Treponema sp. | reverse complement strand
AAAATGAAAAACAAAATGATTTTTGCCGGAATCCTTCTTCTTGCGGGCGCCGCGCTTTACGCCCAGGATGCGGAGTCCCTTGTCCGCGCTTCCCGGGACAGGATTAAGGCGGACACGATTTCCACCCGTTCCACTATGGTCATCACGGCCAAGGACGGTACAAAAAGCGAAAGGATGCTCGATCAGTATTCCAAAAAGGGCCCAAAGGGAGACCGGATCATTATCGAGTTCCGGCGCCCCGCTTCGGTGGCGGGCAGCCGGTTTCTTACCATGGAAAACCCCGGCGCCGCCGACGACCGCTGGATCTTCCTGCCGAGTCTGGGCAAGGTGCGGCGCGTCGTCGCTTCCGAAGGTTCCGGAAGTTTTATGGGCACCGACTTTTCCTATGACGATATTTCCGCCGCAAACCGCGACGCGGGCCTGGACAAGCACACCCTTCTGCGGGAGGAAAACCTGAACGGCGCCGCCTGCCATGTGGTTGAATCCGTACCCAAGGACAGCTCCTACCAGTATTCAAAGATGATTCAATGGATAGACAAGGAAACGCGGGTGACCATGAAGATAGAGCTCTACAATAAAAGAGGCGCCCTGGCAAAGACCCTTGAAATTTCCGAGGTGCGGGACATGCAGGGCCGCCTTACCCCAATGGCTACAAAGATGACCACCCTTGCCGCCGGTACCTCGACCCTTATCAACGTGGAACTAATCAAATACGACGACCCTATTCCCGAATCCGTTTTTTCCACCGCCTATCTTGAAACCGGGAGGGCCCGATGAGGAAGATCCGCCGGATTTTTACGCTCCTCGCGCTTTCGGCTTTTATGTACCCCGGCGCGGGGGGCCTTGAAGCGCAGGACTTTGGTTTCGGTTTTGAAGATTCCGGCGGCGAAGGGGAGGAGGCGCCTTCCTTTCCCCTTGCCGTAAAAGCCGGCGGGAAAATTTCGGCGGAGCTTCTTGGTTATGTGCAGGATTTCAAAAAACGGGATGACTTAAATGCGGCTTCCCTGGGAGATATTTTTTCGGGAAACCTCAATTTCAGCGCCGCGGGCGCAAACGCGGACGCCTATGTCAACCTCGATCTTTCCGTGCGCAGCTTCAGGGATCTGGCGGATTATTCCTCCGAGTCCGGGCATCTTCCGCGGATCCTCGATGAAGCGTATCTGCGGGCCTATTTCGGCCCCTTAAGCCTTGAGGCGGGCCTGCGCAAGCTTACCTGGGGCCGGGCCGACAGCCTGGGGCCCCTCGATGTGGTGAATCCCCTTGACTATTCGGATCTGACGAATATCACCGATATGAAGGCCATGAAAATCGCGCGCCCCCTTGTCCGCCTTTCCTGGGCCTTTGGCGCCCTGTCCAGGCTGGAAGGGGTGTTTGTTCCCGGCTTCGCGGGCCACCGCTTTTCCGGCGGCGGCCGCTGGCAGCCCGCGCAATTTCGCAAACTGCCCGGCCTCGCGATGGATGATATGACCTCCTACGCCTTCGGCAGGTACGCTTCCCAGCTTACCGCGGCCGGCATAAACAGCCGGCAATTCAGAACGCTTCTGGAAACGGGCTACGGCGCGGCCTCCGACAGGCTCAACACGCCGGATACCCGGGGCCTTGAATACGCCCAGGCCGGGCTGCGCTATACCGTCACCGTGGGCTCCTCGGATCTGGGATTCCAGTATTTTTACGGAAACCTGTTCACCCCTTCCTGGAATTTCGAAGGCCTCAACGGGTTTGTCGACAGGATGATGATAGCCCTCGGCCAGCCCGGCGGCTCCGGCCCGGACGCTGCCGCGGATGCTATCGGCGGCCTGGACATGCCCGATCCGAAGATGGACTACAACCGCTACCACCAGCTTGGCCTGGATTACGGCCGGGTGTTGGGGGGCTTTAACATCCGGGCGGAGTTCGCCGCCTGCATCACCGATGATCTTGGGGGCGACAAGGGCTGGGTGCGCAATCCCTTCCTGGCCTGGTCCTTCGGCTTTGACCGGGATATCGTCTGGGGAATAAACGCCAACTTCCAGTGCAACGAAACCGTCCGCCTTTTAAACGACCGGGTCGGCGGCAACCCCCTCCTTGACTGCGAGGCCGGAACCGATATAAGCGCCACCCGGATAACCCTGCAGCTTTCGCGAAAATTTCTCCGGGACGATCTTGAGTGCAAGGTAACAAATATCTGGGATATTGAAGACCGGGGATGCTACATTATTCCCGCCCTTCTCCGGACAATCAAAGACCTGAGCATCGAAGTTTCCGCGGGCCTTTTTGCCGGCCGGGAAGAGGGCGAGCTTGGACAATACTGGCGGAACAGTTTCGTCAAGCTGGGGATTGCGTATTCGTTTTAGTATCAAATTTATCTTGACAATACATCATAAATGATGTAAAATGATTTTATGGCAAAGGAATGGTATGTTTATTCGCGGCGAGGGTTTAATACCCCGCGGCTCTGCCGCGGTCATAAAGGTATTAAACCCGAGACCAACACCTTATGAGAACAACATACCGCGTGGCTCTGTCGCGCGGTTGTTGATTAAAACGCAAATGAATAAACTATTATTTGCTCTTT
>JAISAK010000031.1 GCA_031266695.1 Treponema sp. | reverse complement strand
AATCTTTTTCATGGATGCCTTTAATCATGCCTTCGCCGGCATACCTTATTTTCTGAAACGCGGGGATCAGGTTCAGCCCGCCCCGATATTTCATCTTGCCGGTTATAAGCAATTCCGCTAATTGTGTAGCCTCACCGCCGATGATCGGGAAAGAATCGGTAAACTGCAATGTCGCCCATTTTGCGATTTTTTTCGCCCTTTCCTTCTCGTCATCATCGTCATCAAACCATTCTGTAACAGCGCCAAGCATGATTCCGGCAAGGACATAGCCCATGATCATTCCGGCAGCGTTGTTATAGCGGCGGTCGCGGATCATCTGCGGTACGTCATACCGGATATTCTGCCATATTATATTAAGGCTCTGGGTGAATTGCAGAAAAGCCTTGCCAAGTTCGCTATTGCCCTTGAAAAGCGGGGCTATATCCTCGGGCCGTGCGGATGGCTGTGTCGCCCTTATTATATCATCAGCATATTCAGCGGCTTTTACTCTGGCATCCCTCTCTGTCAGAGTAACACCTGTATTGCCGCTGGTCAACCGCCTAAGCTCTTTCCGGTATAAAACCAGCCATCCGGGGGCTACGCACATCCGGTCTATCCATTCCAGCCCTTTTATGCCCCGCTCGTTTATTTTGCTGATTGCCGCGTCCACTTTGTTTTCAAACCGCTGCTTTGCCTGTTCCTTCACCAGATCGGTTAAAAGGTTCGCGCTGCGGTGTTTCATGTGCTCGCTTAATCCGGTGATTTCTTTCCAGCTTTCTTCCTTGTGGGTTATGAATTCCGCGAACGCCCCCCAATATTCCAGGGGGTTCATATAACCAAAGAACGGGGCGGGGCTGGTTATAAATTGTTTTACGATGCTTGAAACTTTCCAGCCCAGGTACGCGGCGGCTGTGTTTCCGCGCATCGCTTTGATTGCCTTGTCGAACTGGGACCTTACCCTTTCCGGGTTCGGGTTTGCCAGTTCGTTGATGTACTTGTTTATATAATCTACCGCGTTTTGGCCGTACCGGCGCTGTATCGCGTCTGTTACCTGGCGGTTCCCTTTGTATATCGCGTTAAGGTCCTTGACCAACTGGCCGTATGCCATAAAATGTTCTTCCCTGCTTACGGCTTCCGTCCATACGCCGAGGATGTCAAGCTTGATCGCGGTCTGGTACTGCGGGGGTATCGATTTCCGCTGGTTGGTGAAACCCCTTTCCACGAATAAATTAAACGCGCCGGAGGAAGCTCCCATTAAATCCTTCGCAAGATCCTTGTCCGCGCTTTGTACGGTTACGGGGGCCTCCCTGATCATCATAAAGTAATTGTCAACAATGGGCATATAGGAGTTATTGTACCGGACAAGGGCTTCGCTTAACCGCTGCCCTCCTTCGGAAAAATCGGCGTTGACGGCATCCATAAGCTGGCGGTACTTGGGATTGTCCGCTATCAGTTGTTCCGCCGCCTTCCTTACCTGCTCAAAGCGCCCCTCGGCCAGTTCGTACAGGGGGGCCAGTTCAGCCATCGTCATCTCATCATTTTGATAAAATCCCCGCTCCTGTTCAGATAAAAGATTTCCGTAAATAACAGCTTCGCGGGAATACTCGTCACGGGCGGCGCTTAGGAAACCGATCAATTCCGCCGCCGTAAGGGCGCTTTTTCCCGAATCCATTTTGAAATCAAATTCAACGGTTTTTTCCCATAATTCTGTTTTGGTAATCTTCTGTTCGTTCATGACTTTTTCTATTCTTTCCGTTCTGGCGTCTATCGCCGCCATCTTCGCGTTGTATGCGTCTGCGGCCCCCCGGTAAAGCACGGCGCTGTTCTTTCCGTTTGCGTCCCCGTTATCCAGCATCCGCGCATAATGATACATATTCATATCAGCGTAGCCAAAAAGAGGCCCCTTAAATCTTCTGCGCCGCGCCCGGGCCTGGGCGGTCCCACCGATTCCCTCATCGAATTTGCTGAGTATCTTTTCCCTTCCGGCCTTCTTCCTTGCCCGTTCTTCAGGGCTGTCGCCGGGGCTGTCCTGCAGGCCGCGATCTTTTATCGTGCTGATTGTCCTTACCACGGCCCTTTGATACTCTTTGATCCTTATTCTTTCCGCATCGACATTGGCTTTGTAAATCTCTTTGCCCCGGACAATTAGGTCGTCTATAATCTTCGCCAGTTCCTCCCCTTCTTCCAGCGTCCATTCGGAAAATGGCTTGTCCAATATCCGGTAATAAACATCGGGGGGCAGGTATTTGAAAGCGGTTTGCTGTTCCGCCTGGCCGTTCGTTGCCGGGTAGTTTTCGTTCCTCCGGTCGATTATACTTTCCAGCCCCAGGGCCGTTGCCCAATCTTTAGGCGGTATTACCCGGTAGAGGTATTTCCTTTCTTCATTGGTTAAATGATCAAAGCTCTCTTTGCCAAACAACCGGGTCATTTTCTCCCTGGTGGCCCTCGTTTTATCTTTCACAATCCCGGCGCGGAGAATCTCGTCTATTTTCCACGTTTCAAAAATCGTGCGGAGGTAGGGCTTTTCAATCCCGCCGATAAAGCGGTCTATGCCCTCCAGCATGGACGGTTCCGCAAACCTTTGAATTATCGCCGCAGCCCGGCCCTGTTCGGCGTTCACTTCGCGGGGGTTTACCGGGCGGAATATTCTTTTTACTACGGCGTTCTTTGCGCGGGTATGCTCCTTCTGATTTTTCTGCCGTTCTTTCAAGTCCTCCTGATAGGCTTTCAACTCTTTGACGGCCATGATTACCGCGAATTTTTTTTGAAGGGAAGCTTTAGTCCGTTCCCGCGCCCTTACCTTCTTAACCTCGTCCTTTAGCGCGTCTATCTTTTCCCTGGACTCGGTTTTTAATTCCTTCCTGGCGGCCTGTACCGCGTCATGTACCCGCTGGTTTTCCAGGGTATCCCTGACATTCAGTTCCAGCTTCCGGGCCTTTGCAAGCGATTCGAGGGTTTGGACTATGCTGTTATAGTTCGCAGTTGCCCGCTGCGCCTTATATATAAAAACGCGGGCATCCTTCTTCTGGGCCGCTATGGCTTTATCAAGGCTGTCCTTGCTCCGTCTGATTTCTTCACGGGCCGCAACCGCCCGATCAAGGGTCTCTACAAACTGTCTCCCGGCTATGCGTTCCAGGTATGCGTTGTCTTCCTGCCGGTCCGCCCCGGTTTCCTTCAGTGTTTGTTCTATTTCTTTGATTTGATCCTGAAGCTGTTTTATGTACGCCCTTTCTGCCGGATCGTTATACAACGCCCGCCCGGTTCTGACCTTTTCCGCATAGTCTTCTATGTCAAGCTGTTCGGCCAACTGCCGCAGCTTTTCGGGGGAAAGGCTGTCAATGTCCTCCCTGCGGCTGTCGGTAATGCGGTACTTCAGGGCCGCCGCCGTGGTATCCTCCGCGCTTACCGCGAATTCTGGCCGCTCCATTACATCCGCGTAAATTGCCCGGTAATCCCTCGGCGCTCTGCGGATCAGCGTCAGCAGTTGTTTACGCTGGATCGGCCCTATGTCCCCGTTGGCCTTAAAGACCGATTGCCATGTGGGATGGGTGAGTTTCCGGCGTAACGTACCGGTATTTTCCATCTGTCTGCCGCGTTCCGCTTCATCCTCCTCATCTACCGCTTGCCAGTTGTCATAGTTTTCGTTATGCGTATCCGTCAGCCTTTTTACAAATTCATCAAGTTTTCCCTTTTCGCCTATCAGCCCGTTAAACTCGAGGTCTATGTCCGCCGGTGCAAGGTTTCCTCCCGGGGAGGTTCCGCCGCCCTGTTCCCCGCTCTTGGCGGCCAGTTTTGCCTTCTTCACAAACTCATCGTACCAGGCGTTAACCGCCGCGTCTGAAAGCCCCGCTGTTTCTGCTTCATATCCCGGTATGCTTCCGTTATACATGAATTCAACAAAGGCCCTGTATTCCTTGCCATTTTTAAATTCCGCCGCTTCCTCCATCATGTCGCGGTCGCCGTCCTGAAAAAGGATAGACGGATTATCGCCGCTGAATGTCCCGGCGTTGTCCGTGGCGGATTTTATCTGTGCGGGGGAGAATACGGCTATTTCCGAAAACAAGGAATCTTCTTTCGGAGCATAGGGAGTTCCATCCGCTATGTCGTTAAAAACAACCCCGTCATATTTTCCCCTAAGGCTGTTTATTCTGTCATCATTCAGCATCGATATGTCGGAATATTCAGTTGTTACTAAAGGGTTTTTTATGTTAAGAAACGCGGCGGTTAAATTTTCCCCATACGAATTCGCATACTCTTTATCGGCGGAAAAAAACGCCCCCGATTGTTTTCTTCCGGCATATCCGGTATGTTCTCCTGTATTAAAAACCGATAATTCATCTTTTTCGGTCCCATGATACACCGCCAGGGGTTCCCCGTTGGCATCCCGGATTTGGGAGACTTCGGAGGGGTTGACAGATTCAAAAAATTGCACTAGTTTTGAATCAATGAAGGGCGATGGGCTCGCTTCGCCCGGGCTAATAACCCGGATACGTTGTGAGTGATCGCCTTTTTTATATATGGCTATGTCACTGATGGCAGCCGAATGAACCAAATTTTTCCCTGTTTTTCCCGGTTTAGCCTTTTCTTCGTTGACCGTAATTCTGATAAAATATTCACCGGAGCCATCGGTAAACTTGTTCAAATAGTGGTGGTATGCCTTTATATTGGGGTGGGGCTTATGCCCTTCTTTCATTATTTCTGGTTCAGACCATCCCAAAACAGCAGTTTCATAGAGACCGGGTATGCTCTCAATAATACGGGAAAAATCATAGTTTTTATGCCCAAACAACTTCCCGATGGTATTTACCGGTAACTCGGCGATACGTCCATCCACATTTTTCAAGGCTTTGAAAGAACGCGCTATATCTTCCGCCGCTTTTTGGTTTATTGGATCACCGGCCTGAATTCTTTCCGGCGTTGTGTTTTCAAGCTGGGCTATCATTTCCAGCCTTTCCCAATCGCCAAACCACTCCTTGAAAGAGGGTGTCCGTACCGCATACCACTGGGCGTGGTTCAGATTGCTCGGCTTGCCGTTGGGGGCAAGGTATTTGTTGGCCTCCGGGGGGTAAATCCGGGCAAGCTCGTCAAGCTGGCCCGTGATCCGGTTCCGTTCCGCCGTGGTGCCCAGCAGCCGGGCGCGGGCTTTCAGGTATTCAACGGGGTTTTCACCGGGGTCAGCCTCCGCCGCCTGAAGCAGGGCCCTTCCCGCCTCATCAAATACCGTTCGGGCCTTATCCTCAAGGGGAATACCGGGATCGGCGAGTATCGCGTCAGCCCGCTCCCGGAGCATCTCCCGCGCTTCCTCCCGGCCCGCCCGGTTCAGCTCGTCCAC
>JAISAK010000016.1 GCA_031266695.1 Treponema sp. | reverse complement strand
CGGCAGACGTTTCCGCCGGATATAGTTTAGGTTTCCATGGTCAGATTTTTACCTGAGATTCCGCCCCCCCTTCGGTCAGATTTTACATGAGGCAATGCGAGGACTTGCGCGAAAGGCCCCCGGCCGGTTAATATTGGAAAGGAGGGAAGCGGTGCGGCAGGTTTTTTTCTTTCGGTTTTCACGGTTTCTTTACGGAACGCTTATAGCTGTTTCCGCCGTACTCTGTCTTTTTTCCTGTTCCCGCACGGAGCCGAAAATCTCTTACGGTTTTATTGAACTTGTCTACTACCAGGGGCTTCAAAAACCGGAGGAGCGCTTTTCTTTTTTTATTATACCCGATGACGAGGACGGCGTTGAGAATCTTGACGAACTTTACCTCTACCACGACAGGGAACAACTGCGCTGGCTTATAAAGAGCGACGACTGGGTAAGCCTTGAGCAGGACGGAAAAATCTGGATAGGCAGCAGGAGCATAGCCCTCGGTGAAGGTGAAAGCCTTCCCCGGGGTCAGTACCGGGCCGTCCTGGTAAACAAGGGCGGCGAGCGTACCGAAAGGCCCTTCGGGTTCGACGCTCCGGAAGAGCCGCGTTTCCCCTTTCCCACGCTGGAAATTATCGACGGACAGTATGTGGTTAATTCGGCCTACCCGGAGAACAGGCTCGTCTGCTACGACGTCCAGGGAAATTACGTTTTCACCCTGCCGCTCTCCGCTTTTTCCGGACCCGTCCGAAGCCTGGAGATTCCCGACGACGCGCGGGCCGCCGCGCTTTGGGCCGAGGATCCCCTCTACTTTACCTCCGCCTTTACGGACGCGATTTCCCTTCGCTGATGGATATGCCCGGGGCCGGGGATTCCCCCTTTTTCGGAAACATTAAAAGTTATGTCCTCAGGGGAGGCCGCGTTACCGCGGCCCAGCTTCGCGCCTACCGGGCCCTCGCGCCGGAATACCTTGTACCCTTTACGACGGAAAGGGCGGACTTCGAAAAAATTTTCGGAAACGCCAACCCCCTTACCGTCGAAATAGGTTTCGGTACGGGAAGCGCCACGGCCCAAATTGCCGCGGAAAATCCCGGCGTCAATTACCTCGGCATAGAGGTATTCCGCGCGGGCATAGGCGGACTTTTCCGGGAAATCGAAAAGCGTTCCCTGAAAAACCTGCGGGTGATCGAGCACGACGCGGTCGAGGTTCTTTCCCGCATGATAGCCCCGGCATCGGTTTCCGCCTTTCATATCTTTTTCCCCGACCCCTGGCCGAAAAAACGCCACCACAAACGCCGGCTTGTCAAACGGCCCTTTACCGATTCCCTGGCGCAGAAACTCCTTCCCGGCGCTTATATCTGCATGGTTACCGACTGGGAAGATTACGCTGAAGCGGCCCTCAGGGAACTGTCGGAGACTCCCGGCCTGCGTAACGCCTGCGAGGGTTTTGCCGGGGCCCGGGGCCGGCGGCCCCTCACAAAGTTTGAGCGGAAGGGGCTTGCGAAAAACCACGTTATCAGGGAACTTTTTTTCAAAAGGACGGAAACCCGGCTTTCCTGAAAGGAGAATACAATGGCGGACAAGATGGACAGAACAGGGGCCCTTGAAAGGCTGATTGAAAAATACAATAAATCCTATTACGACGGCGAAGCGGAAATCTCCGACCCGGAGTACGATCTTCTTTGGGACGAACTGAAAAAGCTTGCCCCGGACAGCCCGGTGATCAAAAAAATCGGCGCCGGGAGCGACGCCGTTTACGGAGCCGGCGGCCCCGGCGCGGGGGTCCCGGACGACGGCTTTCCCAAGGCAAAACACCTTATCCCCATGGGCAGCCAGGAAAAGGCCGCCAACCCCGAAGAATTTCTGGAGTGGGCAAAAAAAAGGGGGATGGAAACGGAAAAAACGGGGATGCTTCCGAAAAAAAAGGGGGATGGAAACGCGAAAAACAGCGGAAAAAGCAAAAATTCCGTTTCTTCGTTAACCGATGAAGAAGACGGGTTAACAAAAACTTTTCTTGTCCAGTATAAACTGGACGGGGCAAGCCTTGAGCTTCAGTACGAAAAAGGAAAGCTTGTCCGGGCAATTACCCGGGGCGACGGAATTATCGGCGACGAGATTACGGCTAACGCCCTGCGCATGAAGGGGGTTATTCCGAAACTGAACTCCGGTTTTTCCGGGGGCGTCCGCGGCGAGGTGCTTATGACCCGCGCGGTGTGGAAGAAAAAATACTCCTCCAAGGCAAACTGCCGGAACGCGGCCAACGGCCTCATGCGGCGCAAGGACGGCGCCGGCTGCGAGGATCTCAAGCTTGTCGCCTACGACGCGGCCGCTTCGGGGGACGATTCTTTTTTTACCGACGAGCTTCAAAAAATAGAATGGCTTGAAAAAAAAGGGTTTGAAGTAACCAAAACAAGAACCTTTCAGTCCGCTCGGGAGATCATCGCCTACCGCGCCGAAGTTGAGGAGAAGCGGGCGGGGCTTCCCGTCGACATCGACGGTCTTGTGGTAAAGGATATTGAAACCGACATGGCCGACCTTCGCCGGGCAAGGCCGGAAAAACAAATCGCCTTCAAGTTCGCTCCGGAGACAGCCTTCAGCGTACTCCGCTCCGTGGAATGGAGCGAGTCCGGGGCAACCTACACTCCTATCGGCATTGTGGATCCGGTGCGCCTCGCGGGAACCACCGTGCAGCGGGCCAACCTCAACAACCCCGACATGATCCGCGCCCTGGGGCTGAAAATCGGTTCGGTTGTTTCCGTGGTAAAGCGGGGCGAGATCATTCCCAAGATTGAAGGCCTTGCCCCGGAGGGAGCCCTTGTTTCCGCAGCCAAAGAACGGGACATCGAATTCCCCGGACGCTGCGCGGTCTGCGGAACGGATCTTGTTGACGAGGGAACAAGACTCTACTGCCCCAACCAGGAATGTCCCAAGCGTCTTCTTCACCGGCTTGAAAAATGGGTCTCGGTTCTCGACATCCGGGAGCTGGGGGAAAAGCTGCTTCGCCAGCTTTTTGAAAAGGAAAGGGTGCGCCGGATTCACGATCTCTATACCCTGGAAGCGCCGGAGCTTGCCGAATACGAACGCATGGGCGATCTTTCCGCGGCCAAGGTTACGCGCCATATCAGGACGCCCCGGGAGCTTTCCCTTGCCGCCTTTATCGCGGGCCTTGATTTTGAAGGCGTTGCCGAGACCACGATGGAAAAGGTAAGCCAGGCCGGTTTTAACACCCTGGAAAAACTCAAAGCGGCTTCGGTTACGGATCTTGCTTCGGTCTACGGCCTTGGCGAAATTACCGCGGGGATCATCGTTAAGGGGATCCGGGAAACGGCCGTTGAAATTGATAAAATTCTGGCGGCGGGAATTATCGGCATCGCGGCGCCTCCTTCGGAAGACGAACAGCCCCTGCGGGGTCTTTCCTTCTGCTTCACCGGCGAGCTTTCCGCAATGAAACGGAACCAGGCCGAGGAAAAAATAAAGGCCCTGGGGGCCTCGGCAAAATCCTCGGTGGTAAAAGAACTTTCCTACCTCGTCGCCGGGGATCCCGAATCCGGCTCCGCGAAGAACAGGAAGGCCCGGGAACTCGGCATACCCATCATCGGCGAGGAAGAGTTCCTTGCCCTGATCAAGGGGGAAAGCGTCAGGCCGGGGGAACTGTTTTAGGAACCCGGAACCGTGAACCCGGAGGCCGGACGCCGTGACAGGGGCGGGGAATTTTCTTTTTCCCGGATAAAAGCCGCCGCGGAGCTTCCCCTCTTTCCCCGGCTGCCCGCGATTTGCCGGGCTCTTGAGGAAAAGGGGATCGCCGTTGTCCGCGCGGATCCCGGCAGCGGTAAATCCACCCTTGTTCCCCTTGCCCTGATGGAATGGCGGGACGGAAAGTCCGCCGCCCCCGAAAGGCCCGGCAGGATCATCATGCTGGAACCGCGCCGCGCGGCGGTACTGGGCATCGCCTCCCGAATCGCGGAACTTCTGGGCGAGGAACCCGGGGAGCGGGCGGGCTACTCCGTCCGCCTTGAACGGAGGGTCTCCGGGAAAACCCGGATAGAGGTTGTTACCGGAGGGCTTCTGGTGCGCCGCATGCAGGAGAACCCGGAACTGTCCGGCGTGGCGGTTCTTATCTTTGACGAATTCCACGAGCGTTCCCTGTACGCAGATCTGGCCCTTGCCTTCGCGCTGGACCTCCGCCGCATGGGTTCGTCCCTGCGGATTCTTGTCATGTCGGCCACCATGGACGCCCCCAAAATCGCCGCCTTTATCGACTCCGCCGAAGGCCGCGGGCCCGGTAAAAAGACGCCCCTCCTGGACTGCCCCGGCCG
>JAISAK010000014.1 GCA_031266695.1 Treponema sp. | reverse complement strand
CAGGCCGCCATACCGAGAAGCAGAATAGGTAATAGTAAAAGGAAAAAACTACTTAACTTTTGTGGGGGGGGGGTAGAAGGGTGTTTTTAATTTTATCGGAGATATAGAAAACTATTTGCATATAAACCTCCATGAAATTGAATAGATTAGTATAACATGGTTTGCAAAATACATTCAAGTTAATATTTCATACCCCGAGGCTTTGCCCAAAATTTGACCCACAGAACAGCGTATTCCGGCAGAACCGGAAAAACGCCCGAAAAAACGCTTGTAGAGTCTGCCTCCGCGATTTTCAATACGCTCCGGCAGAGAATTCCAAAGGTTTTTCCGGTCTTTTCCCCGGTTCTGCGGACACGTTGAGGTGGGCCAAGCCTGGGGCAAAGCCTTGGGGTATAACCTCATATCTTGCATATCTTTTTTATGATGGGGGCGGATCGCCAGCGCCCCGTGGAGGGGCGTTTAGCCAGCAAAGGCAGCACACGCCCGGCGCCCGGTAACGCCACAGTACCGAAAAAGGGAGGCGGCCTAAAGGCCGCCGTATGCGCCGCGGGCAGGCAAAGCCAAGGGAGTATGAAATATTACCTCGCCTATATTTTCCCCCACAGGCAAGTGAATGGCGGCTTTGGCGCTCCCGCTGTAGGGGCCGTTACTTTCATTCGTGCCGCTTGGGGGAAAATATCTTACCTTGTATGTATTTTGTTTGCTTGCCTTTTTCGAAAATTGCCTTATAATGAAATGAAGAACCTCGGGGCAAGCCCCGAGGTATCTTCGTTGGATAGGAAATTTATAGTGCAGGCGAGGGCCATACCCCGATCCGAAGATCGGTTTCATGATTTTTTCGATGGTAGTAAATTTAACCGAGGCAAGCCTCGGGGTGTGGACCCTCGCCTTCCAATCAGTAAAAGGTACTTTGCAGGGCCCGGGGGCCTGAAAAGTACAAAAACCTGAGGCTGTTCCAAAACTTCAGTTTTTGGAACAGCTTCCTTAGATTTAACAGAAAAACCGGGCCGGACTTTAGTCCGATTTGACCGGTTTTTCCAAGAGCTTGTTTCAAAACCAACCGGGTTTTGGAACAAGCTCACCTGTTTCAAATTGGTTTTTGGTGTACAGCCAAGGCTTTCTTATATAAAAAAGAAGGAGATCTTTCTTATGAGAAAAAGGAAGCTTTTTATCAGGTTTTTACGGGCGGAACTTGAAGATACAATAGAAGGAATCGAGCAGCTTTCTTTTGTACTGGAAAGCCGGTTACAGAAAGGGGAAATTACAAATTATGTGTACAACGAAAACAAAGCCTTCCTCAACCGGGAAATTGCCGGCCTGCGGAAACTTCTTCCCCTCCTTGAGGGTGTGGATATTGAGGCCGGCAAGGACATCAACACTCTTGCGCTTGAAACCGGAAATATGCTACAACTAAAGGCAAATGCGGCTGATGATCCCCAGGTGGTTACGGAAATAATCAACCGGAAGATAAAAAAAGTGTTGAATTATATTACGGAACAGCCGGAATAATTCAAAAACGCCTGAGCGTTTAATTTTTTAGGCATAAAGAGGAAGTTATGGATATCCAGGTTCAGGAACTTATTGACAAAATAAAAAAGGACGGGATTGAAACCGCTTCCGGGGAAGCTGCCCGGCTTACACGGGAAGCCGAAGCCGAAGCCAAACGGATAGTAGAGGCCGCCAATAAGGAAGCCGAAGCCATTATTGCCCGGGGCAAAGCGGACGCGGAACGCTCGGAAAAAGCCGGCGTTGCGGCCCTTGAACAGGCCTCCCGGAACCTGGTATTGGCCTTTAAAGGTGAAATTCAGTCCCTTTTGGACAAAATTATAGCCCAGGCGGTTTCCGCTTCCTACGGAGAAGAAACGCTTAGGTCTGCGCTTCCGGAACTTATCAAATCCTGGGCAGTCAAGGGCAGCGATTCCCTCGCGATTGTCCTTCCCGAGGCGGAGCTTAACAAACTCCGGGGTTTTTTCGACGACAAACTTGCCGAGGAGCTTAAAAAAGGCCTGGAACTCAAATCCGACCGGAACCTGGGGGCGGGTTTTCGAATCGCCAACAGGGACGGTTCCGCTTATTACGATTTTTCCGCGGATTCCGTGGCGGAACTCCTTTCCGCCTACCTTAATCCCCGGCTTGGGGAAATTCTGAAAAACGCGGCAAAGGGTTAAGCGGGTGGCCTATTACTATCTTCTGGCCCAGCTTCCCGGCCTCAGCTACGGACAGGCGGCGCCCATGAAATCGCGGGATTTCAGGGAACTTGCCGCGTACAATCTCGGCGCGGCCGACGCGGCGTGGCTGGATCTCTGTACGCTGAATCCCGTCGTCGGCGCCGCCTGTGCCGCCGGCAAGGGTACGCCGGAATTTTTCCGGCGCTGGCAGGAATACGAAAGGGCCCTGCGGCTCAATCTTGCCCGTTACCGGGCAGCAAAAACCAGGCGGGACGCCCCCCCCGACACGCCGGAGCACCCCGCCGACGCCGCCGCGGCGGCAAAGGCAGCGGCCGCCCTGGATTCCCCCCTGGAGGCGGAGATCTTCCTCGACGAAGCGCGCTGGAAAGCAATCGAGTATTTCCAGGGAATTACATATTTCGACAGAAACACAGTATATGCCTACCTTCTCAAACTGCTTCTTATGGAGCGGCGCTCGAGTTTTAGGGCCGAAGAAGGTTTTGCTGAATACAAGGGGCTTTATGCCGCCGTCATGGAAGGATATTCCGGCGGCGCCGGCCTCAATAGCCAATCGGGAGAACCGAAATGACCGGAACAAAAGGAACAGTAACAGCCGTTAACGGTAATATGGTGAGCGTCCGTTTCGACGGGGCGGTTTCCATGAACGAAGTGGGTTATGTCAAGGTTGCGGACAAGCAGCTCAAAAGCGAAGTGATCCGGATCCGGGGTGACATCAGCCAGCTCCAGGTTTTTGAAATAACCAAGGGCATTGCCGTGGGCGACCAGGTTGAATACACCGGGGATATGCTCGCCGTGGAAATAGGGCCGGGCCTCCTCGGCCAGGTTTACGACGGCCTCCAAAACCCCCTGCCGCAGCTGGCGGAGAAAGCCGGCTATTTTCTGGAGCGGGGAGTGTATCTTGACGCCCTGTCCGCGGAAAAAACCTGGGAATTCACCCCCGTCGCAAAGGCCGGCGACAGGGTGGAACGCGCCGATACCCTGGGTACGGTTCCCGAGGGTTCCTTTATCCATCGGATCATGGTTCCCTTCAACCTTTTCGGAAGCTACACGGTCCTTTCGGTAAAAGGCCCCGGTTCTTACAACATCAAGGAAACCATTGCCGAACTGAAAGACGAGAAGGGGAACACCGTTCCGGTCAGTATGAGTTTCCGCTGGCCCGTTAAACGCCCCATTGACTGTTTTGAAGAAAGACTCAAGCCCGAGGAGCCTATGGTTACCAGGGTTCGCCTTATCGACACCTTTTTCCCCGTGGCCCGGGGCGGCACCTACTGTATTCCCGGCCCCTTTGGCGCGGGTAAAACCGTACTCCAGCAGATCACCAGCCGCCACGCCGACGTGGATATTGTGATCCTCGCGGCCTGCGGCGAGCGCGCGGGTGAAGTTGTGGATACCCTCAAGGAATTCCCCGAGCTTATAGACCCCAAAACCGGCCGCTCCCTTATGGAACGGACAATCATTATCTGTAATACCTCTTCAATGCCGGTGGCGGCCAGGGAAGCTTCGGTGTATACCGCGGTGACCCTTGCCGAGTACTACCGGCAGATGGGGCTGAACGTTCTCCTCCTTGCGGATTCAACCAGCCGCTGGGCCCAGGCCATGCGCGAAATGTCCGGCCGCCTGGAAGAGATTCCCGGCGAGGAAGCCTTCCCGGCTTACCTTGAATCCACCATAGCGAGTTTCTACGAGCGCGCCGGAATTGTGCGCCTCCGGGACGGTTCAATCGGCTCGGTCACCATCGGCGGAACCGTCAGTCCCGCCGGCGGTAACTTCGAGGAACCCGTTACCCAGGCCACGCTGAAGGTTGTCGGCGCCTTTCACGGGCTTTCCCGGGAGCGTTCGGACGCCCGCAAGTTCCCCGCCATTCATCCCCTGGATTCCTGGTCGAAGTACAGGGGCATTATCCCCGCGGAAAAAGTCGCCTACGCCCACGGCTTTATGCGGCGGGGCAGCGAAGTCGAGCAGATGATGAAGGTTGTCGGCGAGGAAGGCACGAGTACGGACGACTATGTCGTTTACCTCAAGGGCGAGCTTCTCGACTCCGTTTATTTCCAGCAAAACTCTTTCGATATGGTTGACGCGGCGGTCAGCCCCGAAAGGCAGAAGTACATATTCGCCATCCTGCTCAATATTATGGCTTCAAAATTTTCCTTCCCTGACAAGAACGAAGCGAGGGCCTGGTTCAACCGGCTCAGGCAGAAATTCCTTGACTATAACGGTTCCGAATGGCAAAGCGAGCGTTTTACCGATCTTGAAAAGGAATTGAAGGATACGGTGGCTGAAAAGGCCCAGAGTATTGATCCGGCCGCCGTCAAATTTCTCGGGTAACAGGTGGAAACCATGAAAAAGGTATACAGCAAAATTGAATCCATTACCGGAAGCGTTATCACGGTAAAGGCCGGCGATATCCGCTACGGGGACCTCGCCGAGGTGGATACCGTATTCGGTACCTCCCTGGCCGAGGTCAACCGCCTTGAAGGCGGTGTCGTTTCCCTCCAGGTTTTTGCCGGCGGCCGGGGCATCTCCACCGGCGACACGGTGCGTTTTTTGGGACACCCCATGCAGGTATCCTTTTCCGATAACCTTATGGGACGGGTCTTCTCCGGTTCCGGGGCGCCCCGCGACAAGGGGCCTTCCCTGCAGGAAAACCTCATCCCCATCGGGGGGCCTTCGGTCAACCCCGCCCAGCGCATTATCCCCCGGCGCATGATCCGCACGGGGATACCCATGATCGACCTTTTCAACACCCTGGTTGTTTCCCAGAAGCTGCCGATTTTCTCGGTCTCCGGGGAGCCCTACAACGAGCTTCTTGCCCGCATCGCCATGCAGGCCGAAGTTGACGTCATCATTCTTGGGGGCATGGGGCTTAAATACGACGATTACCTTTTCTTCAAGGATACCCTTGAGGAAGGCGGCGCCCTTTCGCGGACGGTAATGTTTGTACATACCGCCTCCAATCCCACCGTAGAATGTCTCATGATTCCCGATATGTCCCTGGCCGTGGCCGAGCAGTTCGCCCTTCAGGGAAAGGACGTCCTTGTTCTCCTTACGGATATGACCAACTTTGCCGACGCCATGAAGGAAATCTCCATTATCCAGGAGCAGGTTCCTTCCAACCGCGGTTACCCCG
>JAISAK010000041.1 GCA_031266695.1 Treponema sp. | reverse complement strand
AAAGAGTGCTTATTCTATAAACTTTGATACTTAGGAGGATGGAATGAAGGCTTTGGTTCTGGAACAACCGGGAATAATTAATCTTCACGATATTGATACCCCGCAGGCTCAGGTCGGCGAGGTTCTGGTTAAGGTGTCTGCAGTGAGCGTCTGTGGATCTGATATACATGCATACAAGGGTGAAAATGTACTGCTTACTTATCCCCGTATTATGGGGCATGAAGTATGTGGTGTGGTAGAAGAAATTAATGTTGATTCAGAAACGCCTCTTGTATCCGGCGACAGGGTGATGCTTTTGCCCTATATCGGCTGTGGACACTGCGTTGCATGCCGAAGCGGAAAACCGAATTGCTGCCGGGAATTGTCGGTATATGGGGTACACCATGATGGTGCCATGGCTGAATTTTTTACTGCCCCTGCCTCATATCTAATTAAAATCGATGATTCTATTCTGTCTGAAAATGCTGCGATTATTGAACCCCTGTCAATAAGCGCGCATGCTGTAAGAAGAAGCGGTGTTACTAATGGAGATACCCTTTTGATCCTTGGAGCAGGGCCTATAGGCCTTGGGGCAGCTGAAGTTGCGCGGACCCTTGGCGCGCGGATCATCCTCGCCGATATCGATCAGAGCCGCCGGGAATTTGTTCAGAAGGTTTTCGGTTATGAATATGTATTTAATCCGCTCGATTCGGATTTTCTTGATACCCTGAAAGACCTTACTAACGGGGATTTTCCAGGATTTATTATAGACTCAACGGGAAACGGAAAATCGATGTCCCGGAGTATAAATTATCTTGCTTATGGCGGCCGTATGGTGTTTGTAGGCTTTTATCCTGACGATCTGGTTATCAAGGATCCCGAATTTCACAAGCGGGAGACTGAACTTTTCGGCAGCCGGGGAGCTACCCGCGCTGACTTTCAATATGTTATCGGCTGTGTTAAAGCGGGGAAAATAGAGCCGCTTAAATTTATTACCCATCGAGCTAAATTCATCAATGGGAAAGAAGCTTTTGATCACTGGGTTTCCCTTGGCGGAACCGTTTTTAAGGCGCTTTTCACAATTGAATAATTTCTCTATATTATAGGAGCAAAAGATTCGGAGGATGTTATAAATGAATTGTGCCATAAAAGAACAGCTTGAAGCCGTATTCCTGAACGATGACGATGATGACGACGAGCAGGAAAAGGAAGGCAAAGGAAACGGGCAGGATCCGCTTCTGAACAAAATGCTCAAGACCCGGACTATTCTGCTTTCCGGCGAAATAAAGAAGGACCTTGCGGAAAGGACAATCCGCCAGCTCCTTCTTCTTGAGGATATGGGCGAAGATCCAATCAGGGTGTTTATCGATTCCCCCGGCGGAGACGCCGACGCGGGTTACGCGATCTTTGATATGATCCGCTTTGTAAAGCCGCCGGTCTGGACAATCGGCATGGGCCTTGTGGCAAGCGCCGCCGCCATTATTCAGCTTGCAAGCCCCAGGGAGCGGCGTATTGGGCTTCCCAACAGCCACTACCTTATCCACCAGCCCCTTTCGGGGATTCGCGGAGTTGCCACGGACATTGAGATTCACTCCCGGGAGCTGGACAAGCTCCGGGAAAAGATAAACCGCCTTATCGCCGGGGAAACCGGCGCCGCCTTTGAACAGGTTGAAAAGGACACCGACCGGGATTACTGGATGAACGCGGAAGAAGCGGTCAAGTACGGCCTTATCAGCAGGATAGTCACAAAGAGAACGGAGCTTTAGGACCCGCGCAAGAATAAAATGCTATGCATTTTATTCTAATTGCTTATGCAATAAGGAAATAATTTGACCAATCGGTCAAGTTATTTCTGCGCGGGTCCTTAGCTGCGTGCGGCCTTCTCTACCAGTTCCGAAAGCAGGGGGATAAGCTGCTTTTTTCGGGACACTACGTCTTTAAGCACATAAACGCCGCGTTCCTTTTCGGGAAAACCGAGGAGGCCGGTAAAAGATTTTTCGCCTCTTACAAAGAGCAGGGAATCGAGCATGGTAACATCGGTTACAAGCAGCGCGGTAAAGAGGTAATGCTTTGAGGCGCATACCTGTTCCAGGGCGGAGAAAAGTTCGGCGCCCCGGGCAAGGAGCGGCTGGGGGTTGTCCGTTTCAATCTGGCTTACCGAAAAGCTGAAGCCGTGATCGGTGTATTCCTTCATGTCAAGCGCAACGATCTCGCCGGCGGAAAGGGCGTTGACCTTGTTGGCCGCCGACAGGATATCCTGCCCCAGGTCCTTGATGTCAAGCCCGGTAATCGAGGAAAGGTATTCCGCGGTTTCCCTGTCCGTATCCGTGGCTGTCGTCGACTGCAGGGCAAGGGTATCGGCCAGGATGCCGGCCAGCAAAATCGAAGCAATCCCCTTTTCCAGCGGAACCTTCTGTTCCCGGTAGAGATTGGTGATGATCGTACAGGTTGCGCCTACCACCCGGTTAATAAAAGTGATGGGATAGGGGGTGGATAAATTTCCCAGCCGGTGATGATCGATCACTTCAAGGAGCTTGTAATTTTCAATACCCTCAATCGCCTGACCCGGTTCATTGTGATCCACCATGATCACCTCAATGTTCGGTTCCTTGATAAGATCGCCCTCGAAAATAATCCCCGCTATCCGGCCGTCTTCGTCGCCAACGGGGAGACAGCGGGACGGCGCTTTTGAAAGGGGCTCGCGGATATTTTTTACCGGATCATTCAGCCTGACCAGGGGTACGCCGGTATCGCCCAGGGAACCCACGGGCACCGAGTAGATGATCAGCATGGCGGTGGAGGAAGTGTCAAAGGGACTGATAAGGACGGTGACTCTGTTTTTTTCGGCCAGGGCAACCAGTTCCTTTGAGGGGGTATTCCCGTTTGAAAGGATGAGGGCCCGGACTTTCCGCTCAATACAGTATTTCTGAATGTCCCATCGATCCCCTACAATAACCAGGGCGTTGTCCGGTCCTTCCGCGTCCAGATGGTTCTTGAAATATCCCGCGTAGGACGCGGCTACCACAATGGGGGATTTTTTTACTTCCTCTTTATCAAAGAGGGTTACCGGCTGGGCGTGGATGGTTGCCGCGAGATGATCCAGCGAAAGGGGAAAGGCCGATTTTTTCTGGGGATTGATATTGGTGATGATGTACCGGGCAAAGCCCTTATAGTGAAACATGCTCCGGTAGACGCCGTTCCTGTCCACAATGGGAAGAACCCTGGCGTCGTTGTTCTGAAACTGCTCCAGGGCGTCCCAGAGGCTGGCTTCTTCATTGACCGTCTGGGGCGCTTCCGAAAGATAATAGCCCGTTTTGGGAATCAGATCCGGCAGGTATTTTGGAACAGGAATATCGAAGCGTTCAAAAATATACTCTGTCTGGGGGCTTATCTTTCCGGCCCTGGCGGGGTAACAGTTGTTTATTCCCTGCGCCTGCTTCAACCGCGCATAGGCCGCTGCGGAGACAACGGAATCCGTATCAGGGTTGCGGTGTCCGATGACATAAATTATCTTACTCATATATAATAGTCTGTTCCGATATAATATATTATACTAAAGGGCTCATATTGATTCGTCAAGCCGACAACGAAGACCCCGGGGCAAGCCCCGGCGCGGAGGTGGACCACCGGAATGATTCAGCTTATTGCTTTTCTGGGAAATCCGGGCCGGGAATACGCCCGGAACCGGCACAACGCCGGCCGGCTCCTGGCCGCGGAACTGCCCTTCTATTCGTCCCTGGACTGGAAAAAAAAATACAAGGGCCTCTACGCGGCGCTGGACAGGAGCCGCCTCATTGCCGCGGCCCCGGACAGCGAAAAGTTTCTCCCCGCGCCGCCTCTTCCGCCCACCCCGGCGGCGCAGCCCCCGTCCGCCGGGGAGCTTCCCGCGAAATTTCATTTTCTTATACCCGAAACCTATATGAACCTTTCAGGCGAATCGGTTTTTGCGGCGGCGTCTTTTTTCAGGATCAAGCCGGAGGAAATTCTGGTTGTCCACGACGAGCTTGAAATTGCCCTCGGCGTCCTCTCCCTGAAATTTTCGGGAGGGCTTGGCGGGCACAACGGTCTGCGCTCAATGAAAGCCTGCTTCGGAACCGCCGATTTCTGGCGGCTGCGCATAGGCCTGGGCCGGCCCGACGACCGGCGGCCCGGAGAAGGGGGAGCCGCGGGAAGCGGCAGGGACATTGCCGGCTGGGTTTTATCCGATTTCACCAGGGCCGAGGAGGAGACGCTTGCCCCTGTTTTCGCGGCCGGCGCCGCCCTTCTGGTACGCGCCCTTACCGGCGGACCGGAAAAATTGCTGCCCGAATGGGGAAAGAAAGTATGCCGGCCGGCTCCAAAATCCGGCTAAGGTAATGAACAGTTTAGGCGCGAGTGAGGATTTTAAATACCACTTTCGATACTTCTGAACTCTTCCCGTCCCGTATGGCGGAAGCGTGCGGTTCTCCGGGAAAGAAAAGGGCAAAACAGGCCGGTATCGCATGATACTCAAGGGCGGCCTTTCCGGTAACGAAGGCGGCGTCTTTTTTCGCGCTGTATCTGGCTTTAACGGTTACCGGTTTCCGCCAAATAAGCTCCATGCGTTCAGCACCTTTTAAAAGGATATGTATATCTATTTCTTTTTTGTGAATCTCAAAAATCCCGCTTTTTGAATCCTTTGCGGTATAGGCCATAACGTTATACCGCACCGCGGGATTGTCAGTACTGTACTGCCCGGGAACAGCTTTTTTCAGAACGCCGCTGTCGAGTATTTCTTTTACTTTTTTTAAGCCGGGAACCGCGGGAAAATACAGATCCATATTGGCGATAGAATCAAAAATCATAAAAACCTTCCATAACTAAAAAACAAATGAGAAAGAACCTGACGGCTTTCTCAGGCGGCCAGGGCTTTAAGACCGATTTCCCGGTAGCGCTTGATAAGCTCGGAAGCTTTCTCAATATTCTCAATATCGCAGCACAGGGTAAAACCTGTTACTTTTCTGTTTCCCAGGCTGAGCCATAAAAATTCAGGCCCGTTGTTCATTCCCCAGCAGACAACGGAAACCTTCCGCGAATTCCAGTCTTTAAGAAAAATATCCATATCCTGCATTTCCGGATTGCCCAGGTTGAGTCCCGCCAAGCCGGGAATATATATAACTTTACCGTGAAAGGGCCGGGATCTGCCGCAATAATGAATTGAGACATTTCCCAGCGCCCGGGAAACCATTTCATCATAGGGCTTGCAAAATTCGGCGTAATGTTCCTCTGAGATCATTGCCGTCGCGGTGTCGTTTTTAAGAAGCGCCCTGCCGGGGTAGATTCCGCCGTGAATGTAAACCGCTTCATGATCCTGCGTATAATTATTTACCAGGGGATCCACCAGATTGAAAAGATCGATGTACGCTTCGGTTATCCTTCCCAGAAGCCAGTGAACATCCTCCGGATTGTCATATAACTCACAGAAGAAATCTTCGCCGAAAAGTGACTGAGCTGTGCTGAACGGCCCCTGCATGTCGGGGTGTGACAGCCGGATATTCCGCCGGCACTTTGGGTATTCGGAAAGACGATCGGCGAAATACCGGTAGTCGTCACAGACTCTCTGAACGAGTTCATTGCTTTTTATTTCATACGGCTTGTTTTCCCAGCGCCGGCGGTATTCATCAAGACCGTATTCCGGCGGCGCGGCCCAGGGGTTCTCGCCTTCGTTTAATTTATATTCACCGCCTATCACACTGTGCATAAGAACCACGCCATGGTTGCTGCGTATATGCAGGGGAAAATCATCTTTAACCTTAACCGAACCAAGAACGCTGCCAAAGCTTTTAATAAGCTCATTGTGCAGCATTGATTCGGAA
>JAISAK010000038.1 GCA_031266695.1 Treponema sp. | reverse complement strand
ACCCAGTATATTCACGGCGACGGCAATATCGGCGTAGTGGTAAAATTCGATTCGGACAAGCCCGGAGTCTTTGACGCCGAAGAAGCCGCGGCCTTTGCCTTTACCATCGCCCTTCATATAGCGGCTTTTAACCCTATGGCTCTTGACCGGACTAAAATCGATCCCGCCTATATCAAAGAGCAGGAGGAGATTTTCCGCAGCCAGATGGAGCAGGATGAAAAACTGAAGGGCAAACCCGCCAACGTCATTGACAATATCCTCAAGGGAAAGCTCAACAAGCACCTTGCCGATATCTGCCTGCTTGATCAGGCTTATGTCAAGGATGAAAAATTTACCGTAGCCCAGGCGCTTGCGGACTGCGGTAAAAAACTGGGCGCGAAGATCAACGTAAACGACTTCGTTTATTTCAGGGTCGGCGCGTAATTTTTTATTCGAGGGATTCGCGTTAAGGGGACGGATATGCAAGATGTTATTTCCTCATCCGAGGAAAGGATGAAAAAAACGGTGGCAAGCCTGAAAGAGGGCTTTACATCGCTGCGGACGGGCCGCGCGTCGGCTTCTCTTTTTGACAAGATCCGGGTTGATTATTACGGCGAGAAATCGCCCCTGAACCAGGTAGCCAATATCTCCGTTCCCGAGGCAAGGCTTATTGTAATACAGCCCTGGGACAAAAACCTTATTGCGGAGATTGAAAAAGCCATCCGTTCTTCGGAGTTGTCCCTTAATCCGTCCAATGACGGAAAGGTAATCCGTATCGCCATTCCTCCCCTTACCGAAGAGCGGCGGAAAGAACTGGTAAAGATCGCCAAAAATCAGACGGAGCAGTCCAGGGTGGCGGTACGGAATATACGCCGGGACGGCAACGAGGAACTGAAGAAGCTCCTCAAGGACGCTTCCATTACGGAGGACGACGAAAGCAGGGATTCCGCCGATCTGCAGAAACTTACCGATTCGTATATCACCAGGGTGAATCAGGTTCTGGAAGAAAAAGAAAAAGAAATACTGGAGAACTAAAGCTTTTGCAGGAGAAAGTTTCCCCGGTCCCCGTTCATGTCGGAATCATTATGGACGGAAACGGACGCTGGGCCCGGCAGCGCGGGCAGATAAGGACCCAGGGACATCTTGAGGGCCTTAAAGCCGCAAAGCGGGTGGTTAAGGCCGCAAGCGACAGGGGCCTAAGGTACCTTACGCTTTACACCTTTTCTACGGAAAATTGGAAAAGGACGACGGAAGAAGTGGGGTTTATTATGGGCCTGGTAAAACAATATCTCCGCGGCGAGCTCGATTTCTACCGGGAAAACCACATTCGTATCCGTCATGCGGGCGATATAGCGGGACTGCCCGCCGATATTGCCGAAGAGATCCGAAGGGCCGCGGAGGACACCCTTGGCTGTGACGGAATGCAGGTAATTCTCGCGCTGAATTACGGCGGAAGAGACGAAATTGTCCGGGCCGTCCGCCGCCTGACGGCTTCCGGCGGGCAGGCGGAGATCAGCGAAGAAACCCTTTCCGCGCACCTGGACAACCCGGATGTTCCCGACCCGGATCTTATTATCCGCAGCGCCGGCGAATTCAGAACCAGTAATTTTCTCCTTTGGGAAGGAGCCTACGCCGAATACTACATTTCCCCGAAATTCTGGCCGGACTGGACGGAAGAGGATCTTGCCCGGGCCCTTGAAAATTTTCGCGGCCGGGATCGCCGGTTCGGAGGCGCTGTAACCGGAGGCGCCGTAAAATGAAGAAACTGATTCAGCGGCTTCTTGTTTTTTTCATCGGCCTGCCGCTTATCTTCGTAATTGTGTATCTCCTTCCCCACTACAGGCAGCTCGCGTTGAATATCTGCGTTATTGTTTTCAGCGCCCTCGGCGCCCTTGAATTTTCCGGAATGCTGAAAAAGAAAAACCTGGTAATATCCTCCGCGGAGGCCCTTGTTCTCGGGGCCCTTGGTCCGGCCGCGATGACGGCGGCCGTGGTCTTCCGGCCGGAGTATCCCTTTGTCCACGCCGTTTTTATATGCGGCGTTTCCTGGCTGCTCATATCGGGAATCTTTTACCGCGCCGAATCCCTGGATCGTTTTCTCGGCCGGCTCTGCGCGGGTTTCTGCGTTCTGATATACCCCGGTTTATTCATGGAATGGATAATCAGGATGGGAACCTTTGAAAATTCCCGGGTAGTTATTCTGGTTTTTCTGGCCCTTGTCTTTTCCAACGATTCTCTTGCCTGGACCGCGGGAATGCTTTTCGGAAAAGGCAACCGGGGAGTCATTCCCGCAAGCCCCAACAAAAGCATTGCCGGTTTTATCGGCGGAACCGCGGCTTCGGTCTTTGTGGGCGTCCTGGCCGCGCTTTGCCTTTCCGATGTTTTTGTACCCCGGCGTACATCGCCCCTTGCGGCAGGCCTGATTTTAGGCCTGCTGTCGGGCGTCGCGGTGTCCCTTGGAGACCTTGGCGAGTCGGCAATCAAACGGAGTTCCGGAATAAAGGATTCCGGTTCTATCATACCCGGAAGGGGCGGCGTTCTTGATTCCATTGATTCTATAGCCCTTGCGGCGCCGGTGTTTTATTACGCCTTCAAGTCTC
>JAISAK010000285.1 GCA_031266695.1 Treponema sp. | reverse complement strand
GGGAATTCCTGTTATACGAGGCTGTTCCAAAACTTCAGTTTTTGGAACAAGCTCACTTGAGCCGATTTCAGAATTGGTTTATTCTGAAATCGGCCTTTGCGGTTTTCGGGCAAAGTCCCGCAAAACCGCGTTGGCTGATAAATTCAAATCCGGGGAGTCTATGTTTAGTATCAACCGTCTTCCGATACATTTTTACCCTCTCCAACTGCCCACGTTTTACAAGGAGACCAATCCCGAAGATGCCGTAATTTTCATCATCGGGGTTGTGGTTATCGTCGTCATTCTGGTAACCGTTAATGTGGTAAAAAACCGTTACAATATCCCCGCCCTTGGCGGCGCCCGGAGTTCCGGTTCGGGGCCCCGGCGTTTTTCGGGCTTTGCCCTGCACCGTCTGGCCGACAATATCGGCCTTGATCGGGATCAAAGCAAAATGCTTGAATTTGTGTTTAAAACCGACAGCGTTGCCGATCCCGAAAGATCGATTAATTCGCCCACCCTGCTGGACAGGCACTTCAAGCACGCTTACCACGTTATTGAGCGGAGCGCCAACACCGATGATGAAGCCCAGGAAAGGCTTTCCCTTCTCTTTTCCACCCGGAATCTCCTTGAAGCCAATTCCAGCGGCGGCGGCGCCGCCTCGACCCGGCAGCTTCCGGAGAACACCGCCGCGGTGCTTGGCGTGGGCAAGGACAACTATCCGGTAAGGGTAATCTCGACCAAGGGTGAAAACCTGGTGATTGAAAATCCGCATAACGCCCTGGGAACTCCGCTCAGGCTTCCCCGGGGCGGCAAAGTCATCCTGTCGTTTTTTACCAAATCCAGCAAGGGCTTTTCTTTTGAAAGCCGCATACTCGGAACGGCCGACTCCGCCGACGGCCCGGTATTACAGCTTGTCCATTCCAATCTGGTAAGACGCCTTTCCCAGCGCAAATTCCGCCGCAGGCAATTGGTCCTTCCCACAAATTTCTATTTTGTGTATGTGGAAGATACGGGACACAAAAAGGGCAAAAAAATGGTGGTGGACAAGCGGCGTTTGAACGGAAACATATTGGATATTTCCGTCGGAGGCTGTTCCATGAAAACCAACGTCCCCGTTCCTTCCGGCACGCGCCTTAAAATCGAATTTATCCATGAAAACGGCGTAAATGTCGCCGCCCTGGGCCAGGTTCTCCGGACAAACAGAACCGGAATAAGTACCATTATGCACGTAAAATTTCTCCGGATTCCCCGAAAATCCCTCAATGTTATCAACGCCCTCGTGTATGAATACGTGGATGGATAAACTGACTTCCAGGACGGAATAAATGAAAGTTATCATGATTAAGGACATGGTCAGAAAAGATGTCCCTATTTATTACCGGCGTTTGTATACCGGCGTTGCTGTTTTGGAATTGGTAAAGGGCGTTGAAGATCACCGTATTGATTTTTCCATAGAATACAAACCCACGGGGCAGACGGAAATTTCCGTAACCTTTAACGGCAAGGTCGATTATCCCCTTGTTCCGCTTACAAGGGAACTCAAAAAATTCATCGCAAATCTTGACAGCGCCGGAGGACTCCCTGATTGATCTTCGAACCGCTTCCGCGGAGGAAACCCTTGCCCTGGGAGAGCGCATCGCCGGCTGTCTGGCGCCCGGTTCCGTACTCGCCCTTCGGGGAGGGCTGGGCGCGGGCAAAACCTGCCTGGTCAAGGGAATCGCCCGCGGGCTGGGGGTAAAGGAAACCGTTACCAGTCCCACCTACACAATCATTTCGGAATATTCGGGCTTTCTTCCCCTTTACCACATTGACGCTTACCGTCTTAAGGGGGATGATGATTTTGAAAATACCGGCGCCGGTGAACTTATCTCCGGCGGCGGGGTTTCCGTTATTGAATGGAGCGAGCGGCTTTCCTCGTCTCTGCCGCGGGATCGTATTGTTATCGAGATAGAAATAGACGGACCCGGCAGCCGTGTTTTTCATATTTCAGGACTGAATCTTGATGAACCTTCTGGCAATTGATACGGCCGCGTCCGTTTTCTCCGCGGCCCTGGGAACGGATCGGGGCGTCTGGCATTTTGAAACCGATTCGGGAATGCGCCATTCGGAGCTCCTCCTGGACACGGTGGATATGCTTATGAAAAAATCCGGCCTTGTGCCGTCCGATCTTGACGGAGTACTCTGCATGCGGGGGCCCGGATCCTTTACCGGCCTCAGAATAGGCTTTGCGGCGGCAAAAGGCCTGGCCCTTTCGCTCGGCCTCCCCTTCTCGGCGTTTTCCACGCTTGAGTGCGGGGCCCACGCTTTTTCCGTGTGGCCGGGCCTGGTGGTTCCGGTAATCGACGCCAGGAAAAACGCTTTTTTCTACGCCCTCTATTCCGGGGGCCAAAGGCTTTGTCCCGATACGGAGGCCGCCGCGCCTGAAATTGCCCGTTCGATAAACGCGGCTGTCTCCGGCCCCCGCGAAAACCGCGTTTTACTGACCGGCCCCGGCGCGGAGACGCTTTACCGGGAATTGCCCGGCCCCTCCCCTTTTATTACGGTAAATCCGGAATTTCGCAGGGGGAACGCTTTGTTTTTATTGGAGATTGCTAAAAATGTCGATATATTAAATAATAGTTATGTTAATGCCGGGCCCGAATATATCCGGAAAAGTGACGCCGAATTAAATCTGAGAACCTCTAAAAACTTCGGTTTTTAGAGGTTCCTATCTTTAAAAGTTGGTCAAAATGTCTGAAAGGGACAGCAGCTTAGAAACTCTTGAAGAAGCGGAACCGCTTGATGTCCTTGACATTGAGGAAGACGATTCGGAGTCCGCCGCTTCCGGTTTTTTTTCTTCCGCCTCTAATCCCTTTTCCGACAGTATATTTCCCGTTCTTTTTATTGACAAGAAATTGAGGATCAATTACGCAAACCCCGCCTGCGAACATCTTTTTACGGGGTTTTTCAATCTCCGGGGAAACTATTTTATTGATGTTTTCGGCAGATCCTTTGAGATGGAGGATATCAAAAAAATCCGCGAAGTCGTATTGACGGGGGAAAACGCCTATTCCTGGAAGGGAAAGGCCCGCGTAAAATCCCGCGATATGGTTACGCTTCAGGTAAGGGTGTATATTTTCCCGGCGGAACTTAACAACCCTAACCCCTGCGATTTTATTGTACTGTTCGACGATGTTACCGAGGACAACAAAGAGCTTCTCAGGGCGG
>JAISAK010000218.1 GCA_031266695.1 Treponema sp. | reverse complement strand
CAGAGTTTTTGTTATAAATCTCTTTTAACGCCCCTCGGCCTCTTCCCCATCACTAAAAAAGACATACAAGAAAGACCTTATACCCCAAGGCTTTGCCTGCCCGGCGACTTCTGGCCTCCTACAATGAAGGTTGATCGTCAAAGAGAGTAAAACTATCTGTCAGGGAACAAAGGCGTTCACGGAACAAAGTTGAGGAACATAGGAGCCGGGCAGGCAAAGCCTTGGGGTATGATATATTACCTTGTATGTATTTTGCCCTACAGGTAAGAGAACGGCGGCTTTGGCAGCCCCGCTGTAGAGGTTGTTGATTTCATTCGTACCACTTGGGGGAAAAACATCTTACCTTGCATGCCTTTTGCGTGGACTTGCCAAGGAAGGGGCTTGAAAATATACTCACTTATATGAACAGAGTTATTCTGAAAGCCGAAGATCTGGACGGATATTTGAACAGCGCCGACTGGGATTATCTTTCCCGGATGAATCAAATTTACGAAACGGTGATGAAAGCCTTCAAACAGCTTTCATCGGGAATGCAGGAAGAGCGGCGAAGCGCCGAGGATTCCCTTATCTCCCTTTACAACGAAATGGGAATAATGATGCAGGAAATCTGCCATACTTCTCCGAGCATAAACGTCTACTCCTTTTTAACGCCCCAGGAAAGCCACCCGGAAGCTTCCCGGCTTATCGCCAAACTCCGGGATGTCCGGACGGAAAACCAGGAATTTGTGTACTACATACAGCGGGCCTATGAAATGCTTTTCAAGCTTGCCTACGGTGGAAGGACCGGATCAAACAAGAACTACCTTATCGTGCGGACCCCGGTAACAAACCCGGTACGGAATTACGCCGTTCATAAAATAACCAACATTGACGACAAAATCGAAAACACGGTTATGTGCGTTATGCTCAGGGGCGCGCTGCTGCCTTCCATGATCATGAGCAAGGAAATAGAGGAATATTCTTCCCACGGCTACGTTACCCCTTTTGCCCTGTTCAGAATACGGCGGGACGATACCAAAAAAGAAACCGACATGGAATACATTCTCGATCTTGACCGTTCTTATTTCCGGCTTCGGGATCTTGACGGCAAGGATCTTGTGTTTGCCGATCCCATGAACGCGACCGGCGGCAGCCTTGTTACGGTAGTCAAGTACCTCCTCGGCGAAGGCATCAGGCCGAGGTCCATACAGTTCTTCAATGTCATCGCCGCCCTCAAGGGCGCCCTCCGGGTTGTGCGCGCCCTGGAAAACTGCCAGGTCTATACCCTCTGGATGGACCCCATTCTCAACGAGCAGGCCTACATCATGCCGGGCCTCGGCGACGCCGGGGATCGAATCAACGGCAAAGACGGAGAAGACAATCCGCGCAATATCATCCAGCTTATTGCCGATTACGGCGACAATATAGCCCGTCTTTACCGGGCCCAGCTCCGGGAGATAGAAAACACCGTACTCAACACGGGTAAATGATGAACCGCGCTTATTGTCCGCCCCGCCGGCGGGGCAGCGTAAAACCGGCCGCGGCGCTTTTTTTCGCGGCCGCGGTTCTGATAATTTTTCCGTTTTTTTTCCTGGGCCTTTCCTGCGTAAGCTGGGCGGCCTCGGCGGAAGAATATTTTTCCATCGGAATGGCTTATTTCGAACTGGAAAAATTCGAAGAGGCGGAAAAATGGCTGAACCGCGCCAGGCTGGCCGACAAGACCAAAACGGCCTCGGAATACAATTTGGGGCGTATTGCCTTTGAAAGGGGACGTTACGAAGAAGCGGTGGATTATTTCGAAGCAATTCTAAAAAAAGATCCCGCCAATGTGCTTGCCCTCAAGGCGGCGGCGTATTCAAAGATAAAAACAGGCGAAATCGCCGCCGTGGAAAAATACTATGAAAAAATTTTAGCCCTGACGCCGGAAAGCGCCGACGACGGGTACAATTACGCCCTGGTGCTTTACGCGATGGAAAAATACGCCGAGGCCGAAAGGGTGCTGTCCGGCTATAATTTCGCCCTTATGGATAACAGCGACGTGCAGCTTCTTTACGCCCGCACCCAGAGGGCCCAGGGAAAAATCGAAGCCGCGGACAGTTACGCCCAATGGCTTGTCAACAATTCGGACGCGAAGGTCCGCTATGAATACGCCCAGCTTCTGGAAGAACAGGAGCTCTACGCCCGGTCTCTTGAGGAATACCGCAGCGTGCTTTCCGGCCTGTCCCCGGAAAGCACGGAACCCGCAAAGCCGGATCTTCGTTTTACCATTGCCCGGCTGCTGCTCATTGCCGACAGCGAAAGCCCCGAGGGAATCACCGAACTGCGCGGCGCCCTTACGGACGGCTACCAGGATACGGCGGCAATCGAGGAACTGCTTGAGGATGATAAAATAAGCGACGCCAACAAGGAAAGCATAACAACGATCCTTGCCGAAATGGAGCAGGCCAAAGAAGAGGCGGAGGCCGGCGAAGCCGCCGGGGAAACGGAAGCCTCAGAAACTCAGGTTGAGGCTGGTGCCGATGGTGGCAATGAATGAAAGCGCCTTTGTCAGCTCGTCGTCGCTTATGCCGAGCTTGGCAAAAACGGAAAAGTTAAGACGGCCGAAGATGCGTATAATCGATTCATGCCCCATAACAATATCCCACCGCAGATAATTCTTGTCGTGGCTGAAAGACAGTTCCAGGGTTTCCTTGCGGAGCTGCTCGTATTCGGCGTTCATTAAATCGGCCAGGACAAGCCAGGACGATTGGCTTCCCGCAATTGAAGCAATCCAGCCGTAAAATATGCTGAGCAGGCTTCTTCTGGTAGGAACCGTCCAGTCAAGGGTAAGGCTTTCGGCCCAGCCCGCCGAACCGATGGTAAGGGTATTGCCCATGCCCAGCTCGCCCCCGGTGAAGCCGTGGAAACCCATGCCCAGCGCGGACTGGGCGCGCCATGAAAGGTCTTCGTCGCGGGGTATGGCAAGCGCCGCTTCCAGGGTGTGGGAGAATTCGTCGCCTTGGTAAAATTTCAAAAAAGGATAAACGCCAAAGGCGCCGAACATATTAAGCGCCGAAAAATCGAGGCTGCCGCCGAGGCTGAGCATATCAATGCGGGTATCCATTTTCTGCTCAAGCATGCGCTGGATTGTTCCGCCCGCGCTTACCGGCGTAAAAAACGAACGGAAATCGTAGACCGCGGGAAGACGGACCTTAAACCCGAAACGATCGTTAAAAAGAGTGTAATCCGCCAATTCCGCCGAAGGGGATTCCCGGAGTCCTTTGTCCATGGCGTCGTTAAGCGAAGGCGTAAAGAGTGAATAGAAAGGAACCACTCCCCAGAGGGGAAGGGAATCTCCAATGCTTTCGGCGAATTTGTCCCCGTCCCCAAGGGCGTTTTCCCCGGCAAAGCGAAGATGCCGCCGGAAACTGCGCCCCATTTCAAAGTCGATGCCGAAGAAACCCAGGTCTACCGGCACCCCAAGGCCCGCCGCGCTGAAAGACCGGGTGCTGTTGTTCAATTCGGAAAAAGTGGTGCTCCCCTCAAAGGAAAGCGCCGCCCCGACGGGCTTTGTATCCTCCGTAAGTTTTATCAGCCCCCGGGTATCCCGCGTATTGGCGCTGCCGCCGAGATCCGGAATCATCGGCTCCCAGCTTTTTACCCAGCCCTGGGCGTAATTCTCCGATTCTTCGCCGGGCATGTCGGTTTTTTCCTTCCAGGCGGCGGCGCTGTCTATGGTAAGTGACGGAATATAGGAGCGGGGCGCCTTGAATCCAAGCGAGGCGTTCCACCTTCGATTTATATTTTCCTCCTCGTAGTAAGCCTCCGTATCAAAGCGGCCGCTTACAACAGATGAAAATCCAAGGCCAAGCCGGTGTTCGATGGTTTCATCATCCCTGGACATGGAAAAAGATTCTTCCGCGGAAAAGGGGCCCCAGCTTCGTGAAATACCGTGGCCCGCGTTCCAGGAAAAATTTTCCGGAGCCGCGTTGAAGGCCAGATTGCCCAAAAGCTTTGTTTTCAGGAAGGAAACCGCGGCGTTGGAACGGCTCACGACGCCGCCGTAGGCCTCCGTTTCGGCAATAAAGGGATCCCCCTCGACCTCCGATTCCAGAGCGGTGGAAAAGGAAAGATCCGTCAACAGGGGGCTGTCCTTTACGGCGAGAAGGGTTCCCGGTTTTGAGTACTCAAGCCTGGCGCCGCCGTTCAGCCGGTAAAGGGGGGAGGAATTTTCGAGAATTATTTCATCAAGGCGGAAAAATCCGTCCGGAAGCGCGGCGCCGGCTTCGGGGGATACAAAAACCGCCGCGTAACCCGACTTTCCCGGGGCGCCGGAGGAGTCGGAGCTGCGGGGCGGCGGACGGTAATTAAAGGAGCCGGAAACGCTGCGGCCGCCGACACGTATTCCCTGATCCGAACCCCGGTAGGTAATATTTACCTCCGACCACTCGCCCGGAGTAAAAGCCGCAAGAGGTATCTCCGCTTCAAGGTACCGTTCTTTGGTTTCGGCAAGGGATTCGGGCCCCCGCGCGATAATAAAATTGAAAGTTCCGCCGGTAAAGGGCGAACTGTCGGGCTGTCCCGAGGGATCGGTCTTGATCGGCCCCCGGACAAAAAAAGTTACGGTGCGGTAATTGGCGAGGGGCAGGGCGCTGATCCTTCCGTCCGCGCCGGCGCCCCTGCCGGGCCCTGTCATGCCCTTCCATGAAACTTCAAGAACCTGCTGCCCCCCGCCCGACGAGTGGAGCCGGCTGATAATATCGCCGTACCGGTCTTCAAGCCTGCCCGCGCCGGTTTCCCTGATTTCCGTACTCTTGACGCTGCCTTCGGCGCCGGGATCCGACGCGCCCTGGATGACCCTGTCCCTGACGGTAAGGGGCCTCCAGCCCGCGCCCCGTAGGATGGGCGGCGCCAGAATTACCCGGCCCCTCAGTAGTTCAAGTCCCGGCATGACGGGCCCCGAGCGTACCGCGATAAGCCTTAAAAATTTTGCGTCCCCCAGTTTCCGGCGATCCTCGTCGGAAAGTACAAAACGGGCGATCCGCGGGTTGGTGTTAAAGGACAGCCGGTTTATTCCAAAAACGCCCGGAGGCGGCGTCGACAGCGAAGCCCAGGCGGAATCGAAAAGCAGGCTTTCAAATATCAGGGCGGGATTCTCCACAAAGCCCCGGTCTTCGGCGGAGAGGGAACCGATTTGCAGTACAAGCCTGAAATCGCCCGGGGGATTGACGTTGAAGTCGTAAAACCGGAAGGGAATCTCAATTTCCTTTGCCTGCTTCAGGAATTCCTTGTCCGCGCCTACGGGCGCCTCAAAGCCCGTCCAGTTTTCCGCCGGGCTTAACGAAAATTCGGCGACCAGCGTAACGGCCTCTTTGGTAAGGCTTGAATCCCGCGCGGGGTAGGGGCCGCTTTTTCCCGAAACAAGCGGGGCGCCGCCCCAGTCAATGGAATTGAGCGTCGTGCCTCCCAGGGTATTTTCGCGGTAGTTACGGTACACAAGGTCCGCGCGCCTGTCACGGGTAAGGTTTGAAAAAAGCGCGCCCGTACCCGGAAGGGCCGAATCGTTGGGGGCCTCCGATATAAAGGAATTTTCGGGGATCAGCGCAAGGACTATCTCGTTGCCTTCCATTCCGGCCGCGCGGTAAAGCCCGGTGGTGTCGGGCTGTTCAAAGCCAAGCCCGGCGCTTACCTGCGCCTTGAGCCGCTCCGTTTCCCACGCCGCCTTTGCCCCCAATCCCACGGTGCCGGGGTTGGAAATTCCCTCTTCGGTGTGGGAACTGCCGGCGGTAAGATTCCAGCGCAGCCCCAGGGCAAGCTCGGAGCTGAAGGGGCCTCCGTTATTGTAAACCGCACCAAGGCCCGCGGCTATGCTGCCCAGCCGGGTTTCGCTGCTTCGCCTGAGATAAGTGATGCGAATCACTTCATTAAAACCCGCGGGGCTTGCCAGCGCGACCGTGCCGGTTTCGGCGTTGTAGTTTATGTTGGGATCCTGCAGCCCGCTGCGCCAAACCTGAACCGAACCGGGAACGACGTCGGTACCAATGGAATAGGCCCCGGCGCTGCCGTAATTGACAAAACGCAGAGCCTTGTCCTCGGAAAAACCCGGGCTTCCGGGGAGGTATATTTCGGGATATTCCCCCGCCAGGGGCCAGCGCGTTTCGGGCGCCCGGAGATCATTGGAGCTCCCTTCGACGAGGAGGGAAAAGATGCCGCGCCGGGTTTCGGTACTCGCGTAAAGGGGAATGTCCGGCGTTACGGAGCTTGAATAAAAGGGGATAAGTTCGTAACCCCGGATACGTTCACCGGTGGAAAGCCGCACGAGGGCGGCGTCCGAACTGCTGCTTGAAGGGGCCTCGTAACGGCTCTGCCGCTCAAAGGGAGAGAAGGTTCCTTCCTCGTGGATTACCAGGGCCGGGGTTCCGTCCAGGTATATCGTGCCGGGTTTATCGGGAGCAGGGCTTTCCTCCCCCGGCTGGGGAAAATCCCGCAGGTTTACGTCCGGTCCGAACCAGGCGCTGGTGCTGCCGAGAAAACCGCTCCCGGTGTTGGGAATTGAAAGCCCCGGCCCGGCGCTTGTGTCGTATTCGCCCAGAGAACCGGCCGGGCCCTCCCAGGGCCGGCTGTTTCCGGCCTTTGAATAGGCCACGGCCACGGCGCCGGAACTCGTTCCCCCGAGCTCCACAAGCCCCGCGGCCCTTCCCACCGCGTATTCACTGGGGCCCGCCTGACGCCAGCGCCGGCCCCGGTTGTCCCGGATATTCCCTTCGCTGTCTTCCAGGTACACCAGCGGCGGGGAGTCAAGGTTTGTATCGGGAAGCACAAAGGAAAGGCCGGGAAGGGGCTTGTCCAGGGACACGTAGGTATAGGTACGCTCCCGGTTTCCCACAAAGGTCCGTTCCTCCCGGGCCGCCGCGTCATAGCGGAACAGGGTATGGAACTGAAGGGCCCGCCCCCCGAAGCGGCCGTAAAGACCGAAGGAGGAAGGCGAATCTCCCCCCAAATCCAGGTAGGGGAAAATGGGGAAATCAAGGCCCGTATTTCCAATTCCCACGTACTGCACCGGCTCCCCGGCAAAGCCCTGGTAGCCCGCCCGGTAGGTGTTGAGATCGTAATCGTCAAGAAAGCCGGCCTCTACAAACCAGCGATTCCGAATCCACAGGGAAAGGGTAAGATCCGCTTCCTGGGTAAAGAGTATCGGGGAATCGGGAGAAACCACTTCCGTTCCCAGGGGGGTAAAGGAAAGCCCGAAATTGCCCTGGAGGGTTCCTTTCCAGAAACCGGAAACCTGCAGCGACACTTCGGAATCGCCCAATTTCAGGGAGACCAATTCCGCGTTTGCCTCGTTGGTAATTCTTTGGCGCAGAGCCTCAACGTCGAGCGCGGCGGGGCCCGGAGGCATGGCCTCGTCCCGGGCAGGGCTTTCCCCGGAACCGTCCGAAACTTCGCCAACCCCGCTGTCCGAAAGGCCGCCGGCGGCCCCGGATTCACCGGAGGGAAGCTCCTCGCCGAAGCCCCCAAAAAAAGGGAAAGCAAGCAGAAAGAGACAGCAGAGGAGGGGATGTCCCGGGCTTCGCAAGATATACATTTATGCTGTATAGTATAATAAATAATATAAGGCCGTGTTTAGTCCGGCAAGGTTTAGCAATGGTTGTTTCGATGATACAGATGATTTTTGAAATTCCCGAGGTGGATAATATAAAAGAAAAGCGGCGTATAATCCGTTCCGTAAAGGACAAGCTTCAGCGCCGTTTCCACATGAGCGCCGCCGAGGTGGATCTTCAGGATTCCCTCTCCTTTGCCCAGATAGGGGGCGCCATTGTTTCCAATTCAAAAACCTTCGGCGAAACGGTATTGCAAAGGGCCTTTACAATGATAGAACGGGAGACGCCGGTACGCATACAGGATGTAAGCATCCATTCGGAGGAATTTTGAAGAATCCAACAGAGTTGTTCGGCTTCGGTTTTCGAACAGTCCTTTTGTCCTTTGCCGTTCTTGCGCTGAGTTCCTGCTTCGGCGTTTCTATGGACCTCAGCGTAAAAAGCGACGGATCGGGCAGGGTGAATCTGGAATACCGTTTTTCCCGGCAGATCGAATCCCTCGGCAGGCTTGACGGGAACGAGCGCTGGAATATCCTTCCCACCGGCAAGGCCGATTTTGAACGGAGCCTCGCGTCCCGCAAGGGTCTAAAGCTTGTTTCCTTTTCCGCAAAGAACGAGGGCGCGGATCTTGTCAACCGGGCGGAAATTGAATTTGAAAACCTCGAGGCCCTCGGCTCTTTCCTTGACGCGGGGGGAAGCCTTGCCCGTATCGGCGGGGAGGGGGCCAAAAACAAAATGGCCCTTACCCTGCACGGGGAAACGGGGAACGCCGATCCCGATCTGCTGTCCCTGCTTAAGGAAAGATCGGGCGCCTATGAAACGGCGATAAGCCTGAGCGCCGCGGGGGAGGCTTCGCTTGAGCTTGTGAACGGGGCCGGGGAAAAAATCGAGACTCCCCCGGGGGCGCGGCTGGTTGGGCGGGGGAAAAAAGTTTCCTTTTCCATGAAGACCGCGGACATTCTTACCTATCCCGGCGGCCTTATCCTGGAGATCCTTTTCTGATGAAAAGCAGGATTACCGCGGCAAGGTTTATTACCGCGAAGCTAAAAAGCGCGGCGAGAATCTTTGTTTTTTCGGAGATAACCAAAACGCCGCGGGGCAGCCTGATAAGGGAATAGTTGTAATCGGCGTTAACGCCCAGCCTGCCCGAAGCGAATCCCTCTTTATCCAGGGAAGCGGCGTAATTCCCGATTAATTCGGAAAGCCGCGCGGCGTCGAGGGCCGTTTCTTCCGGGCCTTCCCCCAGGCCCCGGACGCGGAGGGCGTCTTTCCCCGCGCCGCCCTCATCCCCGTCCTCCGGGTTTTTGACCAGGGTATAGGGAATGGCAAGGGAATCACAGAGGCCGGGTATTTTTTCCACAAGAAAGAGGGGGGCTTTTCCCCCCGGAAAGGCGTATTCTATCCGCAGGGATTGGGGCGGAAACTTTTCAAAATCCAGGCGCCAGAAAAGGATATTTTCGGAGTCCCCGTCCGGGCCCGCAAAAAATTCGTTTTCAGCGTCCTCTCCGCCGAAAGGGGAAGCGGAAAAGGGATCGCCGGCGCCTTCGGAAAAAACAATCACCGTCTCCACGGAAGGGGGCGGTTTCTTTTTAAATTCTTCGCAAAGGGCGGTATAATAAGCGGTTTCGTCCGAAGCGCCTGTCAGGGGAACGGAAAGGACAAGGAGGGGGGAGGATTCTTCCGCGGAATATTCGGGCCGGGACAGCGCGCCGCCGAACCGGACAAGCAGGAGCAAACCGTTTTCGCGGGCTTCCTCCTCGTACATTCCGGCCTCGCCGGGGAAAAAGGGGGCTTCCTCAAAGGCAATGCCCCCGGCAAGAAGGGCCGCCCGAAACCGGCCGGCCGCCGAAATTCCCCCGTCCTGGGAAGGGGCAAAACCCGGAAACAGTATTGCCGGAACAAGGAGAGCCGGTATGATGAAAAGTCCTTTCCCCATTGTTTAAACATAGCCCCTGGCCCTGTCTCCGTCAACAAAGAGCGGCGCAGGGCCTGTCATTTACTTTCAGGTTCCGGGAAACTACCAAGTTTTGGAACAAATTTTAACCACGAAGTCGAAGAAGGCGAATAAGAAAATTTAACCACAGAGATACACGGAGGAGGAAAGAGATTTATAACAAAAACTCCGTGTTCCTCCGCGGTTGATCTTCAAATTTTTCTTATACTTCTTTTACTTTTTCGACTTTGCGGTTTTCATTTCTTTGATTTTATAATTGTATCCGAAATTGTGGGTCAAGTTTAGTACTTGCGGCGGGGGTTCTTCATTAAGGACAAATAAGAAGTTAAATAAGTAAGAGGAAAAAACCACAGAGTAC
>JAISAK010000186.1 GCA_031266695.1 Treponema sp. | reverse complement strand
TTATCGGTAAAGTACATTCTTTTAGTATCAAATTTTTACATTTTTTAAACGCAAATTCTGGGAGAAATATGAATATCTGCAGACCTTCGGAAGCGGCGCGGATTTCAAATATCGTATTGGAAATTTTCAAATGTCGCATTGACATCTTTTGTTTATTTTAGTAACCTGAGGTTGTTCCAAAACCCGGTTGGTTTTGAAACAACCTCTTGGAAAAGCGGTCAAATCGGCCTAAAGTCCGGCCCGCTTTTCCATGTAAATCTAAGGTTGCTGTTCCAAAAACTGAAGTTTTGGAACAGCCTCTTATGATAATTCAAAAAAAATTGAAATAAGAGAATGGACTTGTTCAACAACCCGGTTGGTTGTCGCGGACTGAAGTTCGACACAAGTCTCGCAGATTTGGTGGATTTCTTGCAGAAATCTACCAAATCTGCTGTTTTTCAGCGGAAGTTGTTCAATAACTGAAGTTATTGAACAACTCTAATTGAACATTTGCTATTTTTTTTATTTTGTGATATTGCTTCTAGCAAGTATAAAAATTACCTAATCTGGCAATGGAAGCCCCTGCCCTTTTGGGCGGGTACATCAAAAAGGAGGTTTGAAAAAAACAAACCTCAGGGAGTTTGGACATGGCAAAGAGAATCGTATTGGGACTGCTGGTATTGGCGGCCGTTACCGGTGTTTTGGGCGCCCAGGAAGGCTCCTCCCCGGGCGCAAAAATGGCCGCAAGCCTGGACGCGTTTCCCCTGGCTAAAGGTATTATCTGGTCGGATAACGACGAGGATGACTCGATGTTCGCCCTGGCGTCGAACTTCGAGTACCTGCTGTTCCCCCATTTCACCGTGGGCGGCGTCATGGATATGTATTTCGGCAAAGCTTCGGACATCGACATCTTCTATTTCGGCCTTGCCGCGCACGGGCGCTGGTACCCGCTGTCCTCCGGCCTGGACAAGCTCTTTCTTGACGCGGGCCTGGGCTTTAACGTGTTTTCGCTGGACGGGGAAACCGGCTCGAAAAAAGGCGGCTTTGCCGGGATGACCATATCCCTCAAGGCGGGCTACAAACTGATGTTCGGCTCCCATTTCTTTGTTGAACCTTCGATGGCCTTTGTCTACGCGAAAACGCCAAGCAGGGTTTCCGTCCCCACGCCCCTTGGCTGGCAGCCGGGCCTGAACATCGGCGCCGCGTTCTAGGGAGGTAAAGATGAAACAAATTGCTGTGGTATTCAGGATATTCCTTGCGGCGGCGGTTTTGGCGTCCCTTGCCGCGTGCAGCGGCGGAACCTTTTTCGACCCCGGCCATCTGGACGCGGATGCCGGCGCTCTTGGCGGGCTGATGGGAAATTCGGACGACGATTGGGACGATGATGACGACAGCGACAGTAAGCCTTCTAAGCTCTCCGACAACGCCGGCTATAGTCAGGCGATCGCCAAACTGGACGAAATCATCGCCTATTGCGATGCCCATCCCGAGACGACAAATAATTATTATGCAAAGCTCGCCGCAGAATCGTCGAAGGCGGTTATTACTCTTACCCTTTGGAATTCCGCGAAAGAGCAGTATATTACACTCATAAACAGTTATATCGACGGCTTACAGTAAAGAGGTGGGCGGGGGCGGTCTTTTTACGCTCCCGCGCCGCCGCAGCACCCGCCCGGGGCCCGGGCTTCAAAATACGCTTCCGGATAGATCAGGGTTTCAAAGTTGGAAACTTCCGCCTTTATCGCCTCAATATCAACGTTATTTAAATCGTCCACCACTTTCACATAACCGTAAAACACATTGTCGGCGGTGGAAAAATCGAAATCCTCTACCGGCATAAACTGAATAACATTGTCCCCCTGGTCCATGTCAAATTGCGCGTAATAGGACGGAAAAACAAGCCTGCTGTTCCCCGGATCAAGGGAATTGTTATTAATCGTCCATACCGCCGGAACGCCCCGCTGCACAACGATGATCGCCGGGTCTATGCCGTCATCGCGCAGATTTATTTGCAGGGTCTGGACATTACCCGCTGTTTCCGCAAGGCCGATATTATCCGTGGGTATAGCGACCCCCGCCGGCGCCGGGTCCAAGCCCGGCTCCTTTACATCGGCAACATTCGCGCCTTCGGCGACTACCGTAATGGAACTGCGGATCATGCCCATCCAGCAGGAGTAAGAGAATTTTCCCGTCCGTTCCGGGGTAAACTCTATTACGTTTTCCCCCTGCCTGAAGCGGTGTTCAATGCCGTATTCCCGGATGATCATGCGGTTGTTGCATCCGTTGACGCTTCCCGCCGGAGCGTTGATTGTCCACTTTACCGGAATACCCTGCTGTACCGTTATCGCCGGGTAGCGCCCCCCGCTCAGGGTGGAATTGACAAGCTGAACCCCGTCTTCAATTACCGGCGTGAAGGCCCCGGCTTCAGCTCCCCCGCCGCCGTACCGGAAGGCCGCCCGCGTTGAGGAGAAGGGACTTATCGCGGCGATTGCCCGGCCGGCAAAATCAAAATTAAACCCCGAAAGGCCAAAGCCGTAGGTGAACATGGTCATTCCCATCACCGTTACAAGAATCGCCCCAACCTTCATCACCCTATGGGTAAATTTTTTACTCAGCGCCGAACTCAGGGCCCCAAGGCCGAACATCAGCGGAACCGTCCCCATACTGAAAAGAAACATGGAGATCCCCCCGGCAATGGGGCTGCCCGTGGAAAGGGCGTAAAGCTGCATGGCCTGCAGGGGGCCGCAGGGCATAAGCCCGTTGAGAAGGCCGATAATGAGGGGGTTTCCGCTTCCGGCCTTTTGTTCGCTGATTTTCCGGGCAAAAATTTTCGGCATCCGCGGATTAAAACGGCGCAGGGCGGTTCCCAGGGAACCCCGGAAAACGCCCAGCATATTGATCCCCAGGATCACCATGAAAGCCCCCGCCAGCAACTGCACGATACCCCGAAACCGCCCCGACACGGTAACCACCTGCCCCAAAGCCCCGACAATAGTGCCCACAGCGGTATAGGAAATGACCCGGCCGCTGTTGTAAAGAATTGAGGGAAACAACACCTTCCACCGCCTTTCTGTTTTTGGCGTAACGGCGGCGGAGGGGATACACTGGGACAGATTGATTCCCCCGCACATGGCGGCGCAGTGAACCGAAGTGACAAGGCCGATGACGAATAACATTCCGTAGCCCATGCCGGCCTCCGCCAGCGGGAAGGCGGAAGTCAGGGTACTAATCCCCAAACCCCGCAGAAGCGCATAGAGGGAAAGAATAATTACCAGCGTCCCGATAATCTGTAAAACCGGCGTTTCCCCCTTTCCTTCCAAAACCCGGTAGTCCAGTTTTTCAATAGCCGCCTTAATCTCGTTAAATGTAATTACCGAAGCGTTATAGGTAACGGCGGCTGTCCCGGTATTGAAATTTACCCGGGCTTCTTCTACGCCCACGGTACTGTTCAGTTTTTTTTCAATCCGGTTTTGGCAGTTTACACAGGTCATGCCGCCAATACGGATAGTTTGCGTTTTCATACAGCCGTCCGCCTCCTAAAATTGCTTGTCGAACAGGCCCAATATACCGCGGAAATGTGTCGAAATTATGATTGAAAGAAGGGAACCCTTCACAGTATCCTTAAACAGGCCGGTTTGGAATGAGAGGAGATTGCCATGCGTAAAATTACCTATCTTGCGGTCTTTGAGACCGGTGAAAACCCCGGGATCAGCGTCTATTTTCCCGATGTTCCGGGCTGTGTTTCCTGCGGCGATAATTTTGATCATGCCTTGCAAATGGCCAAAGAAGCGCTGTCCCTGCATATCTACGGTCTGGAGAAAGACGGAGAACCGCC
>JAISAK010000183.1 GCA_031266695.1 Treponema sp. | reverse complement strand
CCCCTCCCCTCCCCCCTAAACGGCAAAAACCTGCGTCTCCGCCGCTTTTTTCACCCTCCATATCCACTACCGGGAAGCGCGTATAGGAAACAACTGTCCAGATTCCGCCGGTTTCCGCTATTCCCCGCAGACGACTGAATAGTTGCGTTTCTTTTACTATATGTATCCCAAATTCTTGTGCTATTTTTTGGGCATGAGTATTTACCAGCCTTACCATTTCATCTTTTTCCATATTGCTTAAGGCTACCAAGACCGAAAGGCGGAAAGACATTACCGAGGCGATGGTGAAAAATCATTAAAAGTAATCCGGCTGCTCCGGTAAAAAAATTAAAAAACGACCGGAAGCATATCGAGATTATTACACCGGCGGAGGTGAAACAACTGTTTCCGGTGAATTGGGAAAGTCTTTGGGAAGGGGACCATTTGTGCCATATGGCAAACAAGCTGGCGGCCTGTACAGAAAGGGGCGGCGGGTAAAAATTTCCCGGTCCGGTACCTCAAAATTTGTATATTATTTTCTCATAATTGTTTACCCCGGTATTTGGGTATTATTTGTGCAGGTGATAAAATATGCTTTTCTTTCAATTTCTCCGGTATTATTGATGTTCTTTTGTAACTATTCAGTCGTAGTACGATTTTAGAGTTTTTCGTGTTCTCTAGTGCTTTAACAAAGGGGGCTGCCGCCCCCTTTCGCTCACAATCGGCTCATTGAGGGGCTCTGGCCCCTTCCGGGCTGAAAGCCCCTTCATTCCGCCGATTTTCGCTATCCCCATAAGCGGCTGAATAGTTACGTTCTTTTTATCAAAATTCAAATTTACTTCATGGTCCGCCGGAGGATATATGTGGTCTTTATGTTGGCACGGTTTTTGCTATATATAAACGGAGTCGTTGACTCGGATATTATTGGTGAGGGTTGACCGGAAACTAAAGTTTCCGCTCGGCTGTCAACTCTTAAGAGACTAAGGAGACTAATATGAAACGAATTGTCTTATGCGTCTTTTTTGCCGCCGCCCTAAGCGGCGCCCTTTTGGCCCAGGACTCAAGCCGTCCCGGTTCTCCCCGCCGGAATTGGCCGCCTGAAAAGATCGCCCTCAGCGGCAGCCTGGGCTTGAGCCTCGGCAGGATCGTCCTGGAAAACGGCGGCAATACCTATTACGTCGCGGGCATTGACCGGCTTATCGGCTTTATAGAAGGTCTTAAAGAAGGCGCCGCCGTATCCCTGGAAGGCTGGGCCTTCCCGCTCCGCCGTTCCGAAACGGAATGGATCTTCCGGGCGGCCAAACTCAGCATCAACGGGAAAGACTATGAACTGGGCAGTGAGGAAGGGCCCGCTTTCCACCACGGCGGCTTTGGCCGGGGGAAAGGCTCCGGTTCCGGTTACAGGCCGCGGCATTTTAACCGGGCGCCGGGCTTTGGGCCGCCGAACCGCAATCCTTGGCAATCCGGCCCCGGGGGCGGCAGGGGCCGCCGCTGAACGGGCGGGAGCCTTAACCCATGAAACGGTATCCGGCGCCCCAGACGGTCTGTATGTGCCGGGGATTGGCGGGGTTTTTCTCGACCTTCTCCCGAAGGCGGTTAATATGCACCGCCACGGTTTTTATTTCGCCGTACATGTCTTCGCCCCAGAGCTTGTCGTAGAGCTGTTCTTTGCTGAAGACCATTTCTTCCCGGGAGGCAAGAAAACAAAGCAGGTCGTATTCTTTGTTGGCCAGGGTGATTTCATCGCCGTTCACAAACACCCGGCGGGCAGCCTGGTTGATCTGGAGCCAGCCAAAATCAATTCCCTCCGCCTGTTTCGGATGACCGGCATTCTGGGTAAGCCGTTTGTAACGGGCGAGATGGGATTTTACCCTGGCAACGAGTTCGGTCATTGAAAAGGGCTTGGTGATATAGTCATCGGCACCAAGCCCCAGGCCGCGCACCTTGTCAACATCCTCGCTCCGGGCGCTTACCATGAGGATTGGTATATCAAGTTTTACGCGGATTTCCCGGCAGAGGGTTATGCCGTCTTTGCCGGGAAGCATGAGGTCAAGCAGAATAAGCGCGAATTTTTCCGACAGCGCCCGTTCCGAGCCTTTTATGCCGCTGCTTTCTATGACTGCCTCAAAACCGTTTATTTCCAGAAAATCCTTTTCCAGTACGGCAATATCCTTGTCGTCTTCGATGATCAATATCTTTGGTTTCGCGTTTTCCATTTTTGTTTCCATTTTATCGAACCCCATTGTTTCCCTTTTGTTTTCTCTTGTATCGATTTTATCGATCTTCTCTATATGCTCCTCTCTTATCGGACCTCCGGAACAGGCAGGCGGATAATCACCGTGAGGCCTCCCGATTCCGGCAGTTCCGCGTAAATAGCGCCGCCCATGCGTTCAATTATTTTCCTGCTTATGGCAAGCCCGAGGCCGGAGCCTTTTATGCTGCGGGAAGGATCGGCGCGGTAAAAAACGTCAAACAATTTGGGGAGTATTTCGGCGTTTACTCCGGGACCGTCATCGGCAAAACGCAGCAGGACGGAACCGCCGGAGGCGCCGGCGCTTATTTCGATTGTACCCTTCTCTTTTTCCTTGTACCTGACGCTGTTTTCCAGAATATTGATAATCACGTT
>JAISAK010000136.1 GCA_031266695.1 Treponema sp. | reverse complement strand
TCCCTCCGCGGCTCCGGCAAACAGGAATGCCGCAAAAAGCGCCGCACGGACCGTTTTCAGAATTTCTCTCCGTAATACAGCCCCGCCCATTCCCAGCGGCCGTGGATTTCCGGGTCCGAAGGGAAGTAGATCTTCCTGAAATAGAGGTACCAGGTGGATATATACTGGGACCAGCCCCAGGTTCTGAGGTAGGCCTCGGTCGCGTTGGAACTTGCGTCCAGCCTGTCGGCATAACGGATACGGTTTCCCCGCATAAAGTCGGAAAGGTTAAAATCCGCCACGCCCGAATCGTCGGTTTCCCCCTGCTCCCAGGAACGGGCGAAAAAATTCACCTTGGCCTGGCACTGCCCAAGCCTGCCGGGACTGCCCATGTCCAGAGCGGCTTCCACCGCGCCGAGCAGGGCCGGCAGGCTTTCAAAACTCCAATCCTTGGGAGAATTGTTGAAGTCCACCTGCTGCTTGGCGTAATGATCCGCGTTTGGGAAACCCGAAACAATCGTGCCGGCGTAGGGAAGGTATTGGGTATAGGCTTGAATCGCGCCGTTCCATTCCCCTATTCTCTCATAGGCCTGGCCCAGCATAAAGTAGGCCACCCCGAGATCGATCTTTTCCGGGAAGCGGGAGATTAACTCTTGGTAATACCAAACCCGCTGTTCCGGATTATCTACCAGATTGATAAGCTGGTTAAGACAGGCAAGGTGAAGGGACTCGTTATTAATCGTAAGATCGGGATAATTTTTGACGATCAAATCAAAATACCGGGCGGCAATCGGATAAGAATTCCGCTGCATATAAGCATAGGCGATCATCAAAAGAGAATAGCTGTTGTAGGGATCGTCAGGGAAGTCTATCGTCCTGGAACTGAGAAAATGAATCAGCTTTCCGTATTCTTTGATCCTGGCGTAATTATTGGCAATTTCCCTTACCATCGCGAACTGATCCTCCGAAGATTCAGGCTCCCCGGCCAGAAGAATAAACAGATCCCGCAGATTTTCCCTGTTTTCCGGCGAACCGGTAATATAATAGGGATCGATTTTGGCCGAATCGGAGCTTTTAAGGGCCCTTTCGCAGAAAGTAACCGATATAACCAAAAAAAATGGTAAAATAACGTATTTTCTCCACTTTCTCATATACCAAGAATCTTATCACCCCGTTTCACAAGCGGCAAGATACCGAATTCCTTCTCTTGGCAGGGAAAGACAATATCAGTATAATAAAAATAGATGCGAAATTTGTTTGCCCGCCGGACAGCCGCCGGGTTTATTTTTATTATCGGACTTCTTCTCATGTTTCTTGGCAGCGCTTTTCTTCTGGGATCCCCGGTGGAAATTTCACAGGCCTCGGTACTCTTTTCCTTCTTTTTTGTGATTCTCGGCGCGGGCTTTGCGGTGCTGGCGATAAACCTCAACAAACGATCCCTCTATCTTTTTTTCGCGGCCTTCTTTCTGCAGTTGGGGCTTTTTCTTTTTCTTGCCGCCCTGCACATCATTCCGATTACCCTTTCCCAGGGCTGGCCCCTTATTTCGGTGTTTTCGGGAATCGCCCTTTTCCCTGCGGGCTGGCACCGTTACGGCGTTTTCAGCATCCGTTATGTGGTACCCTCGGCGGCTTTTATCATTCTTGGTTCGGCGCTGCTGGTTTTTTCCTTTGACCTTGTTTCTTTTTCCTTTTCCCAGTTTGTAAAGCGCTGGTGGCATCTGCTTGTGCTGCTGGCGGGGCTTATTTTGGTGCTTGTTTCACTCAGCGCCAGAAACGGCAAGGACCTGAAACGGTGAAGCCCGGGGATTCCGCAAAAAACCGAATCCCTGTTTCCCGTAAGGTGCCGCCTTTCTTCAGGGGATGGGTTTCCTGCCGGTTTTTTTTTCTTATACCCGCGCTTGTCGTACTGTCCTGCGGGTCCTCCGGCCGGATACCGGAAACGCCTCTCCCGGCGGAAGTTCCGCCCGAGACCATCGAAACCGGCAAAGATCGGCCCGCCCCGCGTCCTTCGGGGGGGGGCATTGTCGACGAGATTCGGAGTTTGACCGAAACCGGCGTGCTTCCTTCCATGCTGCGGGCGCTGGAACTTATCCGCAGCCGCGAACTGGGGGCAACCGAATTCGGCAGAATCATGAACGGCGTCAACGTTGCGATCATCCGGTGCGTTTACCCCGACACGACGGCCCGGCTTCCTGTCCCGGATCTTCCTCAAACCCACGTGTACGCCCGCATCCTCCGGGAAGCTGAAAGGGGCATCTATACGCCCCCTCCCCCGGGTTCGACCGATTACCTTGAATGTATCCTTCCTTTTCTTGCCCTTTACGCCGGCGCCCGTTCTCCGGCCGAAACGCCGGGCCGCGCCGGAGCCGCGGGCCGGGACTACGAGGCCGGATCTCCTCCGGCGCCCGATCTTTTCCAAAGCGCCCTGCCGCAGCTTCAAAAGGCCGAAACCATGAATTCCGATTCGGTGCTGGCGGCCTATTTTTTGGGGACGGCCTATGAAAAGACAAACAGGCTTGCGGAAGCGTACCAGGCCTACAACCGGGCCTACGACATTTCCCGGGACTGTTACCCGGCCGCCCTGGGCATTGCCAGGGTGATGAACCTTTCCGGGCAGAATCAGGAATCCCTGCGCATGCTTTCCGACCTTGTTATCCGCTATCCGGACAACATGGCGGTTAAGCGGCAGCTTGCCCTCGCCTATTTCGAAAGGGGAGACTGGTCCCGGGCGGAACCGGCCATAGCGGAGATTCTCCAGCGGGACAGCCGGGACGGCGAGTTCATTCTGATGCGCGCCCGAATCCTCGTGGAGCAGGGCCAGTACATGCAGGCCCAAGTGTCGCTGGATCTCTATTCTTCGCTCAATCCCAATAACAGGCTCTATCTTTTTTTGCGGGCAAGGGTTCAGGCCGAAGGCTACAGGAACCGGGACGCGGCGCTCAACTACCTCCGCTCGATTCTCCGCGTTTCACCTAACGATGACGAGGCTTCAGATCGGAAGAGCAC
>JAISAK010000123.1 GCA_031266695.1 Treponema sp. | reverse complement strand
GTGATCGGAAATGGTAAGTATGCCCAGAGCTTCGCGGCCGTATTTTGCGGCCAGGGTGTAGAGCTCGGCACTCTCCATTTCCTGCGCAAGGCAGCCGAATTTCGCCCAGATCTTCCACTCCTCCGGATCTTCGGTGTAGAACATATCCGAAGAGACCACGGGGCCGACCTTGGGGTCCCAGCCTTTGACGGCGGCGATTTCATAGGCCCGTTTGAGAAGGCCGAAGGAGGCTGTGGGGGCGTAGTTCCTGCCGCCAAAGCGGATATTGTTGGCACCCGAATCAGTGCAGGCCGACATGGCAATTACCAGATCGCGGATTTTCACCTGTTCCTGCAGGGCCCCGGCGGTTCCGATGCGGATTGCCCGCTTTACCCCGTAATCCCGAAAAAGCTCGTTCACGTAAATCGAAATCGAGGGAATCCCCATCCCTGTCCCCTGAACCGATATTTTTTTGCCCCGGTAGATTCCGGTGTAGCCCAGGATGTTCCGCACCTCCGTATACTGTACCGGGTTCGCCAGATAAGTCTCCGCGATAAATTTGGCCCGCAGCGGATCCCCCGGAAGCAGGATAGTCTCCGCGATTTCGCCCTGTTTTGCCGCAATGTGTGTTGACATAAACTCCCCCTCAACCCGGCTCACCCGATCTGACGCCGCCCATAACCAGCCAGGCGGCGAGCATACAAATTCCGCCAAAGATGAATATCCCTCCGTAGCCGGCCAGGTCGATAATGATCCCCGTTATCGGAGGGGCAAGAATGGCGGCCCCCTGACTAAAAGTATAGTACAGGCCCGTGTAAATTCCCATAGTTCCGAAACTTGCCATCTGCCAGAGCATGGGGAAAGAATTAACCACCACGCCAATCCAGACCACTCCGTAGAGAAACATCAGGAGCAAAAAGAGAAGAAGCGCTCCGGAAGCGCCGATTCCCGCCCTTGCGCCGAAAAAGCCGCCGCAGGGGATCAAAAAAAGGACAAGGGCAAGCAGGACAAGGCTCAGGCGGATAAAACGGCGCCTTCCCAATTTGTGGGCCAGGTATCCCGCGGGAACCGCCATAAGAACGCTGGAAATACCCGCCACACCCTGGGCAAGGGCGGCATTTCCCTCGGGAACCCCCATTGCCTCTACCATATATAACCCCAAAAAAGGCTTGACTCCCTCGTAAGCGGTAAACCAGAGAAAAAGGGAAAAGAGAATCCGCGTCACGCTGGAATCCCCGCTGCTAAAAACCTGCTTAATTGACGCAAAAACCGGGATTTTCGCTTCACCTTCGGAATTTTTTGGGAGCTTCTCTCTGAAAAAAAGAAGGAGAATTATGACCGCGATGAATATGCAGGCCGACGAAATCAAAAAAGGCGGCGCCGTGGGCGGGAAAAAAGCCGGCAGCCCCGCAAGGCCGACAAAACGGGTTAAAATCAGGGTGCTGAATATAAGGCCAAGGCCGCCCATCATATTGATAACCCCGTTTGCCTCGGAACGGTAGTCTCCGGGAATGGTATCGGGCATCAGGGCAACCACCGGCCCCCGAACCGAAGTCTTCAGAATGTTGAAAAGAAAGATGATCCCAATCAGCGCGGACAGGGAAAGGCCCGCCAAAGGGGGAATTAGGCTGAACAAAACCGCGGAAAGGGGCAGCATCACCACGATAAAAGGCATTCGGCGGCCAATCCGGGTTCTTGTCCTGTCGGACCACACGGAAACAACGGGAATCAGCAGTAATTGAAGGATATTGTCCAGGGTCATAATACCCCCGACAAGGGCATTGGAGCTTACATAGGACCTTAAAAACAGGGGAATATAGGTATCATACAGGGGATCCATCATTCCCATGGTGAAAAACCCGAATCCGATAAGAAAAGTAAGCCCCAGGTATTTTCGGAATCCGTCTTTTTCCGGCGGCGCATCGACCATAAATTCTACCCTCCTGCCGCAGTATACCTTAAAATACATACAAGGTAAGATATCATACCCCAGGCACCAGGGAATGAAATTAATGGTCTCTACCGCGGGCGTACCAAAGCCGCCATTCACTTACCTGTAGAATCCGCCTTCGGCGGGGAATTCCAGAGTCGTTCACGACGGCTTTGGTACGCCCGCGGGGGAAAATATTCCTTTCATTCTTGGCGCAAGAGGCAGGACTTATTACTTTGCATGTATTTTTTACGATGGGGAAGAGGCCTGGTGGCTTTGGCGCTCCCGCGGTGGAATATCCTGTTTTCATTTCGTGATGCTTGGGGTATAAAATCTTACCTTGAATGTATTTTGCTATTTACCCTATTGACCAAATCCACGGTTTTTGTTATTTTTTTTAAGATGAGGCTGTTCCAAAACTTCAGTTTTTGGAACAGCTTCCTTAGATTTAACAGAAAAACCGGGCCGGACTTTAGTCCGATTTGACCGGTTTTTCGAAGAGCTTGTCCAAAACTAACCGAGTTTTGGAACAAGCTCAAGTAAGCCGTAAACAGAAATTCTTCCGAAGGAGGGCCTTACGGATCTTTCACCGATTTTGATCTCCCTGAGAACCGCTTCGGTTTCCATAGTGATAACCTTTTTCTTCGGACTTTTTTTGGCAAAACTTGTCGCGGATACCAGAAGCAGGGAATTGAGGATGATCCTTGACGGAATCTTCACCCTGCCGCTGGTACTGCCGCCGACGGTGGCGGGTTTCTTCCTGCTCTACATTTTCGGGGTACGGGGGCCGGTGGGGAAATTCCTTCTTGATTTTTTCAGCGTAAAAATCGCCTTCTCCTGGTCGGCCACCGTACTTGCCGCCGCGGCAATTTCCTTTCCCCTGATGTACCGTTCAAGCCGGGGCGCGCTGGAGCAGGTAGACCCCAACCTTATCTACGCCGCCCGCACCCTGGGAATGTCCGAGTGGACAATTTTCCTGAAGGTAAGCCTTCCCACAGCCCTGCCGGGGATAGCCGGCGGCATGGTGCTGGCCTTTGCCCGGGGTCTTGGCGAGTTCGGCGCTACCGCCATGATTGCGGGAAACATCGCGGGCAAAACCCGTACCCTGCCCCTGGCGATTTATTCCGAAGTTTCCGCGGGGAACATGGACAGGGCCTACAATTACGTGCTCCTTATTGTAATTTTTTCGTTTGTCGTAGTAGCCCTGATGAACTACTTCACCGCCCAGGAAAACAAAAGGTGAGCCTCAAGGTTTCTATCCGCAAAATTCTGAGCCGTTCTTTTACCCTGGAAACGGAATTCGAAACCGGTGATGGGGATACGGACTGCCTGGGCATACTCGGCGCTTCCGGCAGCGGCAAGAGCATGACCCTCAAATGCATCGCCGGTATTGAGACTCCCGACGAGGGGCACATTTCGGCAAAGGGGCGCGTGTTTTTTGATTCCGCGAAAAAGATCAATCTCAAACCCCAGGTACGCCGCGTGGGGTATTTATTTCAAAACTACGCCCTCTTTCCCCGCATGACGGTACAGGAAAACATCATCGCCGGCCTCCCCGCCGCAAAAGAAGAAGCCCGCCGCAGGGCGCAGGTTTTTATTGAACGATTCGGCCTTTCGGGGCTTGAGCGGCGGCTGCCGAATCAGCTTTCGGGCGGGCAGCAGCAGCGGACAGCCCTTGCCCGTATGCTTATCCGCGAACCCGATGTGATTCTGCTGGACGAGCCTTTTTCGGCGCTGGACACGAATCTGCGGGAACAGATGCAGCTTCAGCTTCCGGAACTGCTGAAATCCCGGCGGGACATTGTCATGGTAACCCACAGCCGGGACGAGGTTTACAAACTTTGCGGCGAAACTCTGGTAATGGACCGGGGCCGGGTTATCGGTAAAGGCAAGACCGTCGATCTCTTTGCGAATCCCGGCACGGTCGAGGCCGCGCGGATTACCGGCTGCAAGAATATCTCCCCCATCCGTGTTACCGGTGAACGGGAAATCTTTGCGCTGGACTGGGGCCTCGGTCTCCGCACCGTGGTTCCTGTCGGAAGCGGCTTTAGCCATGTGGGAATCCGCGCCCACGATTTTCTCCCTTCCCGCGGAGAGGGCTTTAACGAAATACGCCTTTCGGTAAAACAGCGCCAGGAAGAACCCTTTGAACAGGTAACTCTCTTTACCAATGCCGACGCCCGGAACCCGGAAGAAAAAGGCGAATTGTGGTGGAAATACAGCAAATACCTGGAGTATAATGAGATCCAAGAGCGGCTTTTTGTTCCGCCCGAGGCCTTGCTGTTGCTGCGGTAATTTTTCAGCTCCGAAACGGCGCCGGCCGCGGAAGCCGCCGGGGAGTGTATAAATGAAAAGCACGAAAAAAGGGTTTTGCGCTCCCCTTCGGGAAAGGCGTTTTATTCGTGCCGGTTTTGTTATAGTTATCGCGGTGATTTTTGCCGCTTGTTCCGGCAGGGGTTCCGCGGAAAAAAGCGGTTCGGTTACCGCTTTTTCAGGCTCCCATGTGGAAAGCGGGCGGGTTCTTGCGGAACTTGCTTCCTATCGCATTGCCTACTATGAGCCGGTTCCCGGCGGCATCGAAGGCGGCGGCGTACAGGAAAGCGACGCTCCCCTTGTCATGGCCGATTTCGGCCCCCGGGACGAGCTGCCCCCGGAAATCAAAAAACCTTCCATTTATGTTGTCTTTTCGCAGCCTGTTGTGCCCCTGGCAAAACTTGGGGAGCCGATCCGCGAAAGCGCCGGGCTTTTTACCATAGAGCCGCCCCTTGCCGGAACATACCGCTGGTACGGAACAAAGCTTCTCTCCTTTGAACCCGACGCCGAGTTTCTGCCCCAGCAGCGTTATACGATAGGCATTTCCGGCAAAATCAAATCCCTGGGCGGCAAAAGCCTGCAGGGGGAAAAGTCTTTCAGTTTTGAAACCGAACGGCTTTCAGTGTTAAGCTGGGAACTCGGCCGGGGCGATTACTGGGTCTCCCGGCAAAATGTTCATCCCGGTGACGGAAAGTATATCAGGATGATTTTTTCCTGGCCGGTGAACCTTGAGGAAATTGCCGGCTGGCTTGAAGTCAGGGCCGCGGGAAAAACATGGCCCTTCGCCCTTTCGCGGCTTGAAAAGATCGACGAGAAACGCTACAGGCCCGAACAGGGCGTACTTCTTGCCGTCGGCGGGGAGCTTCCCCTTGATACCGAAGTGACGATGATCCTGAAGGAAGGCGCCCGCTCGGAAGCGGGCTGGCTCGGCGCGAAGGAGGCCCGTTCCTGGAACTACCACACCCTGCTGCCTTTCCGTTATGAGGAGCTTTCTGTCCGCAGTTATTCGTCACCCCGCACCGAAGAAGGCGATTCGATTCCTCTTTCACTGCATTTCAATCAGAATGTCGATCCCGAGGGAGCCGAAAAATATTTTTCGATAGAAGGGCTGCCCGCGCTTAAAAAAGAAAACATCCATGTGTACGGAAATACCGTGGTTATCAACCGCATGCCCCTGGAGTATCAAAAAAATTATACCCTGCGGATTTCGGGGAATCTCAGGGACCTTTACGGAAGAGTTCTGGGCGGGGATATTCAGGATACGGCCCGGGTGGGCGAAGCCAACAGTTATGTGTTTATTCTCAATCAGGGTTCCCGCACACTGGAAGCGGGTTTTCCCCCGAAAATAGTCTGGGAGGCCCAAAACCCGGTTTCCCTGCGCCGCATGGTAAGCGCCGCCCGGAGTCCCTATGAACGGTTTTCGGGCGCCCTTGAAACAATGGAGCCTTCCCTGTTTCCCGCGAATTCCAAACGTTATTTTATGGAAGATCTTTCGCCCTTCCTCAACGCGGCCGGCAGGGGAACCGCCTCCCTGCGCTGGGATTATCAAACGCGGTCAAGGTGGCAGAAGGGGAAAATCGATTCCGGCGAAGCATGGCTTACGGTGCAGATTACCGACATCGGCATTACCATCCGTTATGCCTACAATATGGTTCTGGTCTGGGCAAACCACATCTCCGACGGAACGCCCGCGGCCGGCGCGAGGGTGGAGCTTCTCGAAGGCGAAAAAACCGTGCTGGAGGGCAGGGCCGACAATCAGGGCCTTGCTGTTTTTGAATTTCCCGACGATGATTTCGCATCACGCTTTACCCAGCCAAAGACAGGCAGAGGCAGCGACAATTCAGCCGCCGGCTTCCGCGTCCGGGTAAGCGAGGAACAGGCGGGCCGCGGAGCGTCCGGCGGCGCCCGGGGAACGGACAGCGCGGGGTTTGACGCCGAAGACAGCGGCGACCGCGCCGAGTTCATTCCCAACGACAGTCACAACCTCTGGCGTTTCAGCATTGAGGCCACATCAAACCCCTTCACCGTTGAGCGGCAGCGGCCGGTGATTTTTCTTTTTACCGACCGCGGACTGTACCGGCCGGGCGAAACCGTCAGCTTCCGGGGCATAGACCGGAATCTCAACCACGGAATCTACGAAGCCTGCGAAGGCCCCTACGATATCGAAGTAAGCGCCGGAACCTATCAGGCCCCGGTGATTGCCCGCCTTGGGGATAATACCACGGAGAACGGCGGCTTCTACGGCTCCTTTACCCTGCCGGAAAAACTTGATCCCGGCGAGTACCGAATCTACTACCGCCGCGGGGGCCCGGCGGCTCAGCAGGAAGCCCGGACGCAGATCGGCTTTACCGTAGCGAATTTTGAGCGCCTCCGTTTTGAGGGATCCCTCAAATTCCCCGATGTAACGTTTTTTCAGGGCGAAAGACTCAGCGCCGGCCTTTCCGCGTCTTACCTTGCCGGCGGCGGTCTTTCGGGCGCTCCCTATACCTGGTACTGGACGCGGGAGCCCTCGGGCTTTAACCCCGGCGGCGCCTGGAGTCACTGGCGCTTTGGCCCGGAACTCAACGACAGCCGCTACTACGTGGGCAGCGGCGAGGGCTTCCTGGGGCCGGACGGCAGCGCGGAGATCAGCCAGGAGACGGGCGCCGACGGCATTGAGGGCGCGGCCTACCGTTACCGGCTTGAGGCTTCGGTGCAGGATCCTGCCCGCCAGGAGATTGCGAGCCGCGCGGCCGCGCTTGTTCATCCGGCGTCGTTTTATATCGCCGCCCGCCTTGATTCGGGAACGGTGAGGAACGCCGCTTCCGCGGGCGCTGCTTCCGGTTCAGGCGGCGCGGGGGGCGGCGGGGAAAGCCGGGCGCCCTTTGCGGCTTCTTCGCCGCCGGCTTATTTTCTCGCCGCCGGAAAGCCCGCTTCCCTGAGCTGGGCTCTGGTTTCCCCGGAGGGCGGCGCGGGGCTGCCCCGCGCGGGCGGCGGGCTGACCCTTCAGCTTATCCGCCACGAATGGAAGCAGGCGCGCCAGGCCGGCGTGGGGGGCAGGATCAACCTGGTCTGGGAACGGGTTGAGGAAACCGTGGAAGAAAAAACCTTCAGCTTTAAAGCCGGCCGGAATCCTCAGGAGGGCTCCGGCGGCGGAAATGACGGCGGCCAACTCCGCGAGGCCGATTTCATTTCCGGCGTTTTTAATTTTACTCCCGGCAAAAGCGGCCAGTGGGAAGTACGGCTTCAAAGCAGGGATCAGCAGGATCGCCGGGCGGCCACCCGATTCCGTTTTTATGTAAGCGGCGCGGGCTGGGTACGCTGGGGTTCCGACGACGTGGACGCCGTCAGCCTTGTTCCCGACAAGCAGAGTTACGCGCCGGGAGAAACGGCGAGGCTCCTTGTCCGCTCCCCCCTTGAGAAAGGAAAATATCTCCTTACCCTGGAAAGGGAAGGTATTCTTTCCCGGCGCATAATCGAGCTTGAGGGCTCCGCCCTTACTGTTGATATTCCCGTTGAGGAATCCTGGGTACCCGTCGTTTACGCGGCGATCTCTTCGTATACGGTACGCTCCGGCCCGCCGGAAAATACCTACTACGAGCCGGATCTTGACAAGCCCAGGGGTATCTTCGGCGTTACGCCAATTTTTGTTGATAATGAAAGCCGCCATTACCGGATCGAGATTGAGCCTTCAAAGGTTGCGTACCGTCCGGCCGAACAGGCCGAAGTGAAGCTTAAGGTTTCGCTTAACGGAAGGCCCGCGCCCGGAACCGAAGTGACTTTTATGGCGGTTGACCGGGGTGTCGTGGATCTTATTGATTACCATGTGCCCGATCCGGCGGCCTTCTTCTACGACCCGGCTAATTTCCCCCTGGGAGTCCGCGGCGCGGACAGCCGTTCCCTGCTTATCGATCCTGTTACCTACGCGCTTTCCGATTTGCAGGGCGGCGACAACGAGGGCGAATCAAAAATCGAAGAGCGCAAGGACTTCAGGCCGACCGCGGTATTCGAGCCCTGCCTTGTAACCGGCAGTGACGGAACGGTGACGGTAAAGTTCGGCCTTCCCGATTCCCTTACCACCTACCGCTGCACCGCCCTTGCCGTGGGCCTCCGCGATTTCGGCATAGAGGAGCGGGACCTGCGGGTCAGCGCGCCGCTTACGGCGCTCGCGGCCCTGCCGCGGAAACTTCGCTGGCGGGACACGGGCACGGTTTCCCTTATCCTTACCAATCTTGAAAACGAAACGGTGGAAGCCCGGGTGTCCCTTGCCGCGGCCGGAGTATCCGGCGGCGCGCCGGGTCTTTGGGATTCGGTGCTTGAAGTTGAAGGCCCGGATTCCAGGATCCTGCAAATCAAGCCGGGAGCTTCGGAGGAAGTGCGCTTCCCGGTGGCCGCGGTTGGGGCGGGGGAAGCGCAGTTGACCTTTACCCTTCGTTCCCCCGGCCTTAATGAACGTATTATCAGAACCATTAGCGTTGACCGGCCAACCCTTGCCGAAACGGTAACTACCATCGGCAGCCTGGGAAGCGGCGACGCCTTTGTCGAAGAGGGCATGGTTCTTCCCTCCCTGGTTCCCGAGGGAACGGGAAGCGTCACGGTGACTCTTTCCGCGTCCCGTCTTGCCGCGCTCAGGGAAGCGGTGGGCTACCTGCTCGATTACCCCTACGGCTGCCTTGAACAGCGCACGGCCCGGATTCTTCCGCTTATTGCCTTCGGGGATCACCTTGAGGCCTTCAGCCTTGAAAGTCCGGTGAAAAATCCGGGGCAGCTTGTCGAGGATGAGCTTGCCCGGCTTGCCGGGTATCAACTGGGCGACGGCTCCTTCCCTTACTGGCCCGGCGGCGGTTCCGGAGATGTGTTTGTCAGTCTCAGAATTGCGCATATCGCCGCCCTGGCAAAGCGGAAGGGCCTGACGCTTCCGCCGGAGCTGAACACCGGGAGGATGCTTTCGTACCTCGCCGGTTCCGAAAACGCCAAGCGGCTCTTTTCCCGGGACCCTTTTCTTAAAGGATATTCCCTGTGGGTTCGCGCCATGCACGGCGAGCGGCTCGGCGCGGAGACAAGCGAATTCCTCAGGCGGGGGGATGAGCTTGGCATAGCGGGATGGGGTTTTGCGGGGCTTGCCGCCCTGGAGTCGGGGCAGCGGGATCTTGCGGCCTCCGCCCGCGACAGGGTGCGGCGTTTTATCCGGCCCGGGGCGCGCAGTCTTGACCTTACCGACACTTATGAGCGGCGCGGCAATTACTGGGGTTACGATACGGATCGCTATGCCCTTGCGCTGATGCTCTTCAATGCCCTCAGTCCCGGCGACGACATGACCACCCGGCTTGCGGCTTCCCTTATTGAGCGGCAGCGCCGCGGCGTGTGGAATAACACGGCTTCTTCCTTCTGGGCGGTTCTTGCCTTCGGCATGATCGGCGACATTGAGGCGGCGGAATGGAAGGCCGCCGGAGCGGACAGCCCGGAACGGGGCGCCGCGGCAAACGGCGCGGGCCTTTCCGGAACCCGGCCTCTCGCGGCGAAGGTCAGTCTGGGCGGCGCGCCGCTGCTTGACGCGGAGTTCGGCTCCTACGGGGGTACGCCGGTTTCGTTTTCAAAAACCTTTGCGGAAGCGCCGATTCGGGATTTTGACCGCGACACGCTGCTTCCCCTGCGCATTGAACGGAGCGGCCCCGCGCGGCTCTACTACACGGCAAGCCTTCGCTACGGAATCCCCGCGGAGCTGGCGGGCGCGCGCGACGAAGGCCTTGGCGTATTTGTCGAAACCTTCGATTCCGCCGGCCTGCCGGTTACAACGGGACGGCTCGTACCGGGCAAAACCTACACCCGGAGCCTCACCCTTTCCAGCTCCCGGGATCGCACCTATGTAGCCCTTCGCGCGCCCGTTCCCTCCGGCGCGGAGATCATCGACGCTGCCTTTGTCACCAGCTCAAGCGCCGCGCCTCCGGCCGAAGATTCAGGGGACGGGCAGGAAGATTATTATGCGCGGGAATATGACCGGCAGGAACCGCGGCGCTTTATCATGGACGATGAAATCCGTTTCCACTGGGATTTCTTCAGGGCAGGCAAGGGGGAAGTCGAATTCCGTTTCCGCGCGGTGATGCCCGGAGTTTACCCGACACCGCCGGCTTCCGCCGAATGTATGTACGAGGAAGAAATCTTCGGCCGTTCCGCGGGAGAACTGATACGGATAGAGTAGCGGTGGTTTAGCGCCGGCCCTTTACAAGCTTTGTGATTATTGCCGTCAACAGGGCTATCGCACTACAGACAACAAACAGCCCCAACATTCCCTTCCACATTATGTCAAGGGAATTAAAAAGATCCCGTAAAACTACGTCGGTCACGGCATTACCCTCCTAAATGGTTTATAACAAGATTCAGAACCAGGCCGCTTGCAACGACCGAAGCGATTTGTCCCGAAACATTTGCGCTTGCCGCGTGCATCAAAAATATGTTTGTCGGGTCCTCCTGCAGGGCAAGCCTTTGAATAACCCGCGACGACATGGGAAAAGCCGATATTCCGGCGGCGCCTATCATGGGGTTTATCTTCTTTTTCAAAAAGAGGTTCAGAAATTTTGTGAACAGCACCCCTCCCACCGTATCCAAAATAAACGCGACAAGGCCAAGGGCAAGTATTTTAATCGTATCAAGGGTGATAAACTCTTCGGCCTTCAGCGTAAAGGCAATGGTCAGCCCCAGAAGCAGGGTTATCAAATTGGAAAGATACTTCTGCGCCGCCTCCGAAAGCGATTCCAGTACCCCACATTCACGGATCAGATTACCGAACATTAAAAAGCCGATAAGGGCAACCGCCGCGGGGGCAATGAATCCAACAATGATGGTAACTGTTATCGGAAAAAGTATTTTTATGATCCGTGGGATTGCATCGCTCGCCACCGGGTCCATTCGTATCATGCGCTCTTTTTTTGAAGTCACCAGTTTTATGGCAAAGGGCTGGATAATAGGAACAAGGGACATATACGAATACGCCGCCACCGCGACGGGCCCCATATACGTTGAGTGAAGCACCTGGGATACCAGGATTGTGGTCGGGCCGTCGGCCGCGCCGATTATACCGATTGCCGCCGCGTCCTTCAGGGAAAAACCCAGCAGGCAGGAAAGCGTAATTGTCGCAAATATGCCGAAATGGGCGGCCGCGCCGAACAGAAAATAAACCGGCCGGGAAAGCAAGGGCGAAAAATCTATCATGGCGCCTATGCCGATAAAAAGGAGCAGGGGCATTACTTCCGAAGAGGCAATGCCTTTTTCAAAAAGCCACTGTATCGCCCCGTGGGTTTCCCCTACGCCGGGCATAATCTGGTTAAGAACCCCGCTCAAAGGCAGATTTACCAGGATCGCGCCAAAGCCCATCGGCAGAAGCAGGGTCGGTTCATATTCCTTCGCAATTGCCAGATAGATAAGGGCAATGCCGACAGCAAACATGACAAGCTGTTTCCAGCCTATCGCAAGAAATCCTTCCAATAAAAATTCCATAAACCCCTAAACCTCTTTTTGTGTCAAATTTGCAGAGTATATTATAACACAGTTACCATTAAAAATACACCTTTGGGATTGTACTGTCAACCATGTTTCGCAGGTACTTACTTTGGAGCTCTTTTGTTCAACGATATGGATGTATTGACAGATACTGAAAGGAGTTAAACAATGACATTAACAAAGATTATCAGGGAATTTGTATGGACAAAATAAAAAATGGTTATAAATCAATTTCAAATGTTTATGACAAGTATATTACAAGCGGAAATTTACTCTTTAAACTAGTCTCAAAAATAATTTGGGGGGTTGAAGATAAAGATTATTCAATAGAATTACTTAAAAATATACCCAATGATTTTGCCGGAAAAATACTGGATATACCGGCAGGAACCGGAATATTATCATTCGAAAAATATAAACAATTAAATAACTCAGAGATAATTTGTATGGATTATTCAAAGGATATGCTGGAAATAGCAAAAAGACGTTTTGAAAATAATAATTTGAAAAACATAGAATGCAGACAAGGCGATGTTGGAAACATACCATTTGAAAACGAAACATTTGATGCAGTATTGTCAATGAATGGTTTTCACGCATTTCCGGATAAAGAAAAAGCGTTTACCGAAATAAAACGGGTATTAAAAAACAACGGTATTTTTATCGGGTGTTTTTATATAAAAGGTATAACAAAAAGGACAGACTGGTTTGCAAATAACATTTTTGTAAAAAATGGAACATTTACACCGCCATTTTATACAAAAGATGAAATTGCTGAAAAATTAAATAGGGAATATAAAGAATTGGAATTATGGAATGTGGGATCAATACTATGTTTTAAATGTAAAAAAATGTAAAAAGCGGCATGGACTTCGCATAACAGTCTGTTTACATTTTTTGTCCTTCTGGATAAACCGGGTCATTCGGCTCATTCGTGCTGAGGGGTTTGATACCCCGCCCTTCAGGGCGGTTAAAAAGGTATTAAACCCCGAATGCATTACCTCGGGAGAACAACATACCTCGTCCTTCAGGACGAGGTTGTTGATTTCCACGCAAAGCATCCGCCGCATTTTGCCAGCCCTGGTCGCATATATGTAGTACGATGCTTCGGCATATATGCCGGCGCAAAAAATATTTTTGGAAAAATTATTGACTGGAATGTTTATACTATGATATTATGACTCTAAAATTATCGGAGGGCATAATATATGGATGATTTTCTGGAACTATGCCAATTGCGTCAACGCTGCCGTGGTTTTTCGGAACAACTTGTTGAGCATGACAAGCTGGTACAATGTGTCGAGGCAGGCCGGTTAACTCATTCCGGTTGTAATGCGCAGCCCTGGAGTTTTGTTGTGGTGGAAAACCAGGATATGGTTAGTCAAATAGCATTATGCGGCCAGCAACTCAAACAAAACAGTTGGTTGGGAACAGCGAAAGCATTTATTATTGTGCTTGAGGAACACGCGGTTTTAAGTCCTGTTATTAGTTGTTTTCTCGACAGCCAGTATTATGCGAAAGGTGATTTAGGCGCCGCTACTGCCTATATCTGTTTGGAAGCTGCGGCACAGGGGCTTGGAAGCTGTATTATAGGTGTTTATGACCGCAAAAAGATAAGTGAATTGCTGAATATTCCGGCAGAAAAACAATTCGGGTCTGTGATTGCTTTGGGATACCCTTCGAATGACATTATCCGTCAAAAGAAACGTAAGGCATTTGAAGATATTGTACGATTTGTATAAGGTTATTGGAGGATTTTATGGAAATGCCACCGCAGATAAAGGCATAATTTGAAGCGAAAGACGGTAATTTTAACATGATTGACGATTGTTTTACCGATGATATTCTAATTGAAGACATCGGGGAAAACGATACAATCAAAGGCTTTGATAATTGTAAGAAATGGCTTAAAGAAAAAAGTCAACAATATGAAATGA
>JAISAK010000112.1 GCA_031266695.1 Treponema sp. | reverse complement strand
TCTGAAAATGTATGCAAGGTAAGAACGCAAAAGACATTCAAGGTAAAATTGTACCCCAAGGCCTTGCCTGCCTTTTGCGGCGCGTACGGCGGCCTGAAGGCCGCCTCCCTTCATTCGATGCGACAGCCACGCCCCTTAAGCATTTATTCTGTGCTGTAGCTTTTTTCGGGGCTCCCACCATGCTACTTTTAGTCTCTCAACATGCTTACGCATGCTTCTGCGGGTGTATGGCGCGCCGGGCGTATGCTACCCTTGTTGGACGAACAGTCCTTAGCGGACTGCTTTATTGCGCCCTTCTGGCCTCTTCCTCCATTGTAAAAAGACATACAAGGTAATAAACTTTGCCTCTTGCGCCACGAAAGAAACGCATGAACTTCCCCACGGGAGCGTCAAAGACACCGTGAGCGACTCTGGAATTCCCCGCCGAAGGCGGATTCTACAGGCAAGTGAACGGCGGTTTTGCGTCCCAGTGGGGGAATATCTTGTTTTCCTTCGCGCCGCTTGCGGTATAAAATCTTATCTTGCATGTATTTTGCGTTCTTATTCTTGTGTCAGATGTATAATTTTACTATCATGGGGAGAAGAAGGCATCCCATGGAAAAAGAACACGTGATAATGACCGATAATGACATCTACTATCTTTCCAACAACAAAGATTCACTGACCAAAAATGTTTATGAGCGGATGATTTCCATGTTCCTGAACAACGAGCTGATCCCCGGTCAACTGCTTAACCGCCGGAAAATAGCCGATGAAATGGGCGTCAGCGTGGCGCCGGTCCTTGAAGCCCTTTTACAGTTGGAAATGGATGGTTTTATCGAGAGTATTCCCAGAAAGGGAACCATTATACGGCCCCTGAGGGAGAAGGATCTCTACGAGCGGTATATCCTCCGGGAAGCGTATGAATGTACGGCTGCCCGTCTTTATACCGGGCTTCCTATCAGATGGCACAAGGATGAATTAATGGAATACGCCGCACTTATAGATAATGACGAAAGATATTCAATTTCACAGATAAAAAAAGAAATTATTTTTCACACGTCGCTGGTAAACCTGGCGGGACTCCCCTCCTTGACAAGGGAGTACCTGAGGACAACCCGCATGGGTATGTTTTGCATAATGAACCAGGTGTCTCTCAGGAATTCAAGCCTGGTTAAAAAACACATGGATTTAATAGAAAAACTCACCACGGACGACATCGACGAGGCGGAGAAAATTATGCGGGATCATCTCTGGAGCGGTAAATCCCTGCACGCGAAATACCACCTGGCGCCTGATTTAAAGAGAGAGTAACGCGCGGGGTTTTATACTCCATAGATCCTACAGCGATACCATCGTTCCGCCGTCAACCTTTATCTCCATAGCGGTGATATAGGCAGAGGCCTCGGAAAGCAGGAAGACCGCGCACATGCCGATGTCTCCGGGCGTACCGAGCCTGCCCAGCATGGAACGGCGTTCTACCAGGGCGCGGCGTTCGGGAACCCGCTCAAGCGAAATTTTGACAAGATCGGTTTCAATCCAGCCGGGGGCGATGGCGTTGACCCTGACGCCTTTGGGGGAAAATTCGCTGGCAAGGGCGCGGCACATGGCGCTTACCGCCCCCTTGGAACCCGTATAGGGCAGGTTCTTCGTCACGCCCATGTGGGCCGCGGCGGAGCTGATAAAAACAATGGAACCCCTTCTCCGCTCAAGCATTCCCGCCGCGATTTCTTTTGTCAGGGCAAAAGCGCCAAAGACATTGGTTTCAAAGATAGGCCTGAATTCCTCCACGGTGTAATCAAGGGCCTCCTTGTTGTTCTGTATCCCCGCGTTGTTCACCAGTCCGTCAAAGGGCCCAAAACGTTTTTGCATCTCCGCGGCGGCGGCCGGGATACCCTTGTCATCCGCCACGTCCAGGGGAAACCAGGAAACGCCCAATTCGGACGCGGCTTTCCTGAGCAGCTCTTCCCGGCGTCCTCCGATTATTACCTCGGCGCCCGAATCCCTGCATTCGGCGGCGATTCCGTAGCCAAGGCCGGTGGCTCCTCCGGTAACAAGAATCCTTTTCCCTTCAAGGGATATTTCCTTTTTCATGGAGAAATTATACTATAAAACAACAGAAAAAGATACTCGGGAAAAGGTATTATGGAAAAAAGAGAAACCGGGGGGGCGGAAGAACAGTTCGCCCGCCTCTACAACATTGTTATGCGCCTTCGCGCTCCCGGCGGATGCCCCTGGGACAGGGAGCAGAATCCCGCCAGCCTTCGCGGGGATCTTATCGAAGAAACCTATGAGTGCGTCGAAGCGATTGACGAGAAGGATCCGGGCCATACGGCGGAAGAGCTGGGCGATATTTTTTTGCTTGCGACCATGCTTTCCTATATGTACGAGCAGGACGGGTTTTTTTCCGTGGCGGATGTGCTGGACAGGGTGAGTGAAAAAATTATTCGCCGCCACCCCCATGTGTTCGGCGGGACAAAAGATTCGCTCTCAAAGGATTCAGGCGGCGGGGCCGCGAAGCCTTTAAGTTCCGCCCAGGTTCTGGACAACTGGGCGCGGATCAAGGTGGAACAGGAAGGCCGCAAACCGAAGGATTCTATCCTTGACGAGGTAAGCCGCGGCCTTCCTCCCCTGGACAGGGCATGGAAACTTCAGAAGAAGGCCGCGAAGGCCGGCTTCGACTGGCCGGATCTCAAGGGCCTTATGGACAAAATCCGGGAAGAGCTCGGCGAAGTTACCGGGGCCCTTGCTTTCGCCGAAGCCGTACCGCCTTCCGCCCCGGACGCGGTGTCCGGCGAGGCGGCGGCCGCCGTGGAGGAGGAGCTCGGGGATCTGCTTTTTTCGGTGGTCAATCTTTGCCGCTACCTTAAAGTTGAACCTTCGCTCGCGCTCCAGCGGACAAACAGCAAATTTACCGGACGCTTCAAATATGTCGAAAATAAAATGAAGGAAAGGGGCGCGGTAATGAACAAAGAAAACCTCGGGCTGATGGATTCCTTTTGGGAAGAAGCCAAAAATTAAGGTGTCTGCGCATCAAGGAACGCTTACAACTGTCCGAAGTTCATCAATACCTGGCGAAGCCGCTGTTCCAGAAGATTGAAAGAGAAAAATTTATGGGCCAGCTCAAAATTGCGCTCCGCCAGTATTTCCACCGCCTGGGGGTTTTCAAGAAGGGAGCGCACGGTATCAACGGTAGTGTTGGTAACGTAGTTCTCCATAATTACCACGTCAAAATCAAGAGGCTCAATATCTTCATGGAAAATCGAATAGCGGTTAACGAGGACGGGTTTTTTGAACCACAGCGCTTCCAGAAAGGCGTTGCCGAAACCTTCGTAGCTTGAAGGGTAGGTAACAAAGTCCGCGTTAAGGTAGCAGTCCGCGAGGGTATATTTTTTCTTCCCGGTTTCGGTCACGCCCCGCTCGGCGCCGATGATATCGGGCTGCATGATAACGTCAACTCCCATCAGGCCCGCGTAATCCATTGTCCGCTGGTAATAGTCGGAGCCCTCATCCCTTTCCTGGTGGCTGATAAGGAGTTTTGCCTTCTTGTCTTTGAGGCGGCTTGCCAGTTCTATCGCGTGCTCAATCCCCTTGCGCGCGACGATCCTGGTCGGCTGAAGAAGCAGGGCCTCATCCTTTTGTATTCCCAAATCCGCGCGCATCCCTTCGGCATAATCGTCCATCAGGGGCGGGGCCGCGTCATAATCGAGTACGTTGGGAATAATAATCGAAGAAAGGCCGCAGCGGTAGGAAAGCTGCTGCCGCGCTTCCGAGTTGATCACCACATGGTTAATCGAATGGAGCCGGGGCGGGAAGGACATTGAAAGATAGTCCGCCACGCAGTTGACGGAAAAACGCTGCCGCTCCCAGGCAAAATCGTGGTGGTGGGCGATGACGGGGATTCCCGTTTCCGCAATCAGCTCGGTAAGGGCAAGCCCCAGGGGAATATTCATGGGAATGGTAAGGGCGTTTTCGGTAATGAGAAGATTGATTTTAAAATTTTTAATAAAATCGTAAAGCGCCGTTTTAAGCTTGAAGCGGACGGCCTGAATCTCCCCGGACAGGTTTTCATCCCTTACCGTGGTTCCGAAACAGCGATCCTGAATTTCCTGAATCCGGGGATGGGCGAAGAAGGCTTCTTCCACAACCATAGATTTGTCCGGCGCCCAGTCGGAGAGGCCCGAAAAGAAAAAACACTCGTAGCCGATCCGTTCAAGGACCTGCCGCCATTTAACGGTTTCAAGGGATACGCCGTCGTTTCCCTTGAAACGGGTTGATACAAAACCGATGCGGTTTATGCGGGTGTTCCCGGTAAGATACATATCCCCACTTCCGATTAAAGGCCGAAGGGATTCTGCCGGGGCTGTTTTAGGACCTGTTCGATTTTTTCGATTAAACTATCGGCGGCAACGGGCTTGAGAACGACATCCGCGGCGCCGGCGCTTTTGGAGCGTTCCGCAAAACCGGGTTCATCATGGCCGGTTACAATTATAACCGGAAGGCTCATACATTTGGGTGTTTTGCGTATGGTATGGAGGAATTCAAAGCCCGAAATGCCGTCCATTTCAATATCCAGCAGAATAAGGTCGGGAACGGCGCTGTTAAGCTGATTCAGGGCTTCCGCCGCGGACTTTGCGACAACAAGATTGAACCGGGGCACGAGGCATTTTTGCAGTACCAGCAACGCTATTTGTTCGTCATCAACCGCAAGGATTGTTTTTTTATCCGCCATATTATTCTCCAAAAGCCCGGAGACGTCGCGGAAATTTGCGCAGCGCCCCGGGCAAATCGTTTACTCAGAAGGGCCTTTCCGCCAGGTACTTGTATTCCTTCCATACCCGCTCGGCCTGAGCCTTGGCTTTTGCCAGGAGGGCGTCGGCCCGGTCGGGACTTGCGGCCTTGAGACTCTTGAAGCGTACTTCCTTGTACATGAAGTCTTCAAGGCTTGTGGCCGGATCCCTGGAGTCAAGCTGGAAGGGATTTTTCCCTTCGCCCTTAAGCCTGGGATCGTAGCGGTACAAGGGCCAGAGGCCGCAGGTAACCACCGCCTTCTGCTGATCCATGCCCTTTGACATGTCAATGCCGTGGTTAATGCAGTGGGAGTAGGCGATGATGATAGAGGGCCCGTCGTAGGATTCCGCCTCACGGAAGGCCTTGATGGTCTGGGCCATGTTGGCGCCCATAGAGATTTTGGCGGTATACACATAGCCGTAACTTATGGCCATAGCGCCCAGGTCCTTCTTGGTTATTTCCTTTCCGGCCGCGGCAAACTTGGCAATGGCCCCGACGGGGGTTGCCTTGGACATCTGGCCGCCGGTGTTGGAATACACCTCGGTGTCCATGACCAGAAGGTTCACATTCCGGCCGGAAGCGATGACATGATCAAGGCCGCCGTAGCCGATATCGTAACCCCAGCCGTCGCCGCCGAGGATCCACACGGAACGTTTGATAAAGTAATCCGCCAGGGAAAGGAGCGCTTTTGCGGTCGCGTTGGAATTGTTTTTAAGCGCGGCCTTGAGCTCATCCACCAGCTTCCGCTGTTCTTCAATGGCGGCGTCGTCGGCCTGGGCGTTGGCGAGGATCTTGTCAAGAAGCGCGGCCTGTATGCCTTCCTCTTTAGCCTTTACCGCGATTTCCCGGGCGTGTTCCGCGAGCTTGTCACTGGTAAGCCGCATACCGAGGCCGAATTCGGCGGCGTCTTCAAACAGGCTGTTTGACCAGACCGGGCCGCGGCCGTCGGCGCGCCGGCAGTAGGGCGTAGTGGGAAGATTTCCGCCATAGATGGAGGAGCAGCCGGTCGCGTTGGCAATGACCGCCCTGTCGCCGAAAAGCTGGGAGAGGAGCTTCACATAGGGAGTCTCGCCGCAGCCGCCGCAGGCGCCGGAGAATTCAAAGAGGGGCCGCTTGAAGGCAAGGCCCTTCGCCGTATTGAGGTTAAGTTCCGCCGCGGGAACTTCGGGCAGGCTTTGGAAATAGTCCCAGGCTTCAACCTGTTCTTTGTGGTACCCGGGATCGTCGGAGTAGGACTTCCACGAGAGCGCGCAGGGTTTTGATTGATCCCTGGACGCGGGGCAGTTATTGATGCAGACGCCGCATTCCATACAGTCTTCGGCGGAGATGATCAGGGCTACCTTTTTGCCGTCCACCGGCTTTGGTTTAATGGCGGCGGTTTTAAAGCCCCCGGGCGCCTTTGCCGCTTCCGCGTCGCTGAGGTTTTTCATGCGGATACAGGCGTGGGAACAAACCGCGGAACAGTTTCCGCACTGGATACATACCGCGGGATTCCAGATGGGCACCCGTTCCGCGACGGAGCGTTTTTCGTACTGGGTTGTTCCGCTGGGGAAGGTGCCGTCTTCGGGGATACTGGAAACGGGGAGCTTGTCTCCTTCCTGGACGGACATGGTGCCCAGGATTTCCCGAATCCAGTTATCCTCCGCTGTGGCGAAGGGCTTCTTCATGCTGAGCGTCCCCTGGGGGGAGGAGGGATACTTCACTTCCTCTACCGCGGCCAGGGCCGCGTCCACCGTGGCGTAGTTTTTCTGCACCACGTCGGCGCCCTTCTTGCCGTAGGACTTTTCGATGAATTTCTTCATGTATTTGACGGCGTCCGCCTCGGGAAGCACGCCGGAGATTTTGAAATAGGCGGCCTGCATAACCGTGTTGATACGGTTACCCAGACCGGTCTTGCGGGCGATTTCGGCGGCGTTGATGACGTAGAATTTCAACTTTTTGTCGATGATCCGCTTCTGGGCTTCCACGGGGATTTCCTTCCATATGTCGGCCGCGCCGAAGGGGCTGTTGAGGAGGAAGGTTCCGCCGTCCCTGGCATTGGCCAGAAGATCAAAGGTTTCCATATAGGAGAATTTGTGGCAGGCAAGGAAGTCGGCCTTGGTGATAAGGTAGGGCCGGCGGATCGCCTGTTTGCCGAAACGGAGATGGGAAACGGTAAAGCCTCCCGACTTTTTGGAGTCATAGGAGAAGTAGGCCTGGGCGGAAAGTTCCGGTTTGGCGTCGCCGATGATCTTGATGGAGTTCTTGTTGGCGCCGACGGTGCCGTCGGAACCGAGGCCGTAGAACATGGCTTCGTTCATGCCCTCTTCGGCAATGACAAAGTGTTCATCGTAATCAAGGCTCTTGCCCAGCACATCATCCTTGATGCCGACCGCGAAGTTGGCGATCTTTTTTCCCGAAAGATTTTCGAACACCGCCTTGACCATAGCCGGGGTGAATTCCTTGGAACCGAGGCCGTAGCGGCCGCCGAGAACCACGGGCCAGCCCTGGAAGGGGGCCTTGCCCGCGCCCATTACTTCGCCTATGGCGGTGCGCACGTCTTCGTAGAGGGGTTCGCCCAGGGAACCGGGCTCTTTGGTACGGTCAAGAACGGCGATGGCCTTTACCGTGGTGGGCAGGGCTTTGACAAAGAGGTCCGCGTCAAAGGGGCGGAAGAGCCGCACCTTGATAATACCGACTTTTTCGCCCTTGCCGGTAAGGTAGTCCACGGTTTCCTCGCAGGTCTCCGCGCCGGAACCCATGATGATAATCACCCTTTCGGCGTCCTTAGCGCCGTAATAATCGAAGACATGATAAGCGCGGACGGTGAGTTTGGCGTACTTGTCCATTTCGGCCTGCACAATACCCGGAACTTTTTCGTAATATTTGTTGACCCCTTCCCTGCCCTGGAAGTAGGTGTCGGGATTCTGCGCCGTGCCCCTGATAGACGGCCTTTCGGGGCTGAGCCCC
>JAISAK010000110.1 GCA_031266695.1 Treponema sp. | reverse complement strand
CTTGGGCTTTATAGGCCGGATTGTTTTTCTGTTCGCTCCTCTCCTTTCCTCGTACCCCTATTCCCCTTTCCCCTTTCCCTCTATATACTTGACTTGGAATACTTGACTTGGAGGCCGTCATGCAACATTTTACGCCCCCCCAAATGGGCAAATTTTTAAACAAGGGTACTGTCAGCCTGGTTGTTATCATAATTGTCGTTCTGTCCTTTCTTTCGACCAGCGTGTATATCGTCGATCAGACCGAGGAAGCGGTGGTTACCCGTTTTGGAAGATACGCCAGTACCAAGGGGCCGGGGCTTCAGTTCAAGCTGCCCTTCGGCATTGAAAGAAACTACACGGTAAACGTCAAAGCGGTACAGACCGAACAGTTCGGCTTTCGCACCCTGAGAACCGGCATATCCTCAACCTATTCGGGAGAAACCGGCGAGGCCACCATGCTTACCGGGGATCTCAACATCGTGGACGTTGAGTGGATCATCCAGTACCGCATTATCGATCCAAGGGCATGGACCTTCAACGTAATGGAGCGCAACAAGACAATCAGGGACGTATCCCGCTCGGCGATCAATATGCTTGTAGGGGACAGGGCGATTATGGACATTATGGGGCCGGAGCGGAGCGCCATTGAGGCGGCGGGAACCGAATTTATGAACGAGACCTTCCGCGGTTACGGGATCGGCATAGACGTCATCGCGGTAAAGCTGCAGAACATCGATCCCCCAGCCGGGGTGCAGGAATCCTTTGACGACGTCAACAAGGCTATCCAGGACATGAACCGGCTCATCAACGAGGGCCAGCAGGTGTACAACGAAGAGATACCCAAGACAAAGGGCGAGGCGGAGCGGCTTATCCAGGTTGCCCAGGGTTACGCGGCGGAACGGGTAAACAAGGCAAACGGCGACGTGGCCCGCTTCAATTCCGTTTATGAAGAATACCGGCGCTCGCCGGAGGTTACCAGGCAGCGGCTTTATTATGAAATGATCGAAGAGGTCTTCGCCGGCGAGGAAGGTACGGTCTTCATAGACCGCAATCTTGAAAATTTCCTTCCCATGCTGAACCTGGGAGGAGCAAGATGAAAAAGACCATGACTGTCCTTGTCGTTATCGCGGTTTTTGTTATCGGCGTTCTTGTCGCCGGCCCCTTCTACGTTGTTGACGAAGGAGAGCAGGCGGTTGTTGTCCAGATGGGACGCCTTGTGGGGGTCATCACCGAAGCGGGGCTGCATCTGAAGGTTCCCTTTATAGACGAAGTAGTGCGCTACCCCAAGCGGATCATGGCCTGGGACGGCGAGGCAAAGAGCATGCCTACCAGGGAAAAGCAGTACATCTGGGTCGATGTTACCGCCCGCTGGAAAATAGCGGATTCCCAGAAATTTTACGAATCGATAAAAACCATCGATGCGGCTTATTCCAAGCTCGGAGAAGTTATTGATTCCGAAGTGCGTACCGTGGTAGCGGAAAACTACCTTCGCGAGTCGGTGCGAAATTCGAATATCATTATGGAACGGGAAGCCTCGATAGACAGTCTTGGCCTGGGCGACGAAGTTGATCCCGAAGTGCTTTCCGACACCATCCAGCCGACGACCAACTACGAGCCCATCATCAGGGGACGCCGCCAGCTTGCGGAGGAGATTCTTGCCCGCTCCCGGCGCATGGTTCCCGAATACGGCATAGAGCTTATCGACGTAGTTACCCGGCAGATCCGCTATTCCGACGAACTGACCCAGAGCGTATACGCCCGGATGATCAAGGAACGGAACCAGATCGCCCAGGCCTTCCGTTCCGAAGGGGAAGGCCGCAAGGCAAGCTGGCTCGGACGCATGGACAGTGAACGGCGTTCGATTCTTTCCGCCGCCTATGAGCGGGCGGAAACCGTAAGGGGAACCGCCGACGCGGAGGCGGCGCGGATCTACGCGGAAGCTTATAACCGGGATCGTAATTTCTTTGATTATTGGCGCGCCGTCGAGTCCTACCGTTCCACTCTGCCGAAATTCAGCAAAACTCTTTCGACGGATATGGACTACTTCCGCTATCTGTACTCGCCGCGCTGAACGGAAACCGGCGCGCGGCAGTCTGGGGCGTATATCCTATGGCGTTAGGGGAAAAATGGGCCCGGTGATTTTTGAAGTTGAAGGGAATCCTGCTCTGGGTTTTGACACGGGGCTTGACACCCGCGCCTTTGCCCGGACAAAAAGCGCCCGCTTTATCACCGAAAAGGGAATCGTCGTTTTTCCCGACGGAAGGTTCGAACCGTGGCAGGCTTCCGGTCTTGTTGAACGGACAGGTTCCATTGTCGTCTGGGGGCCGGCCTTTGCGGGAGAGCGGCTCGACAGCCTGATCAACGACGACAGCCGCAAGGACAAAGCCCTCGCCGCGGTACTCCGCTGGATTCGCGCCCTCCTGTCGCTGGACGCCGGCGCGTCGGCAAAAATTGAGGTGTCCCTGCGGCCCTGGGGCGCCCTTGTTGCCCCGGACGCAAAGGCCGGGGACGCGGGGGCCGAAGGAAAGGCCGGCGGCGGGGACAGCGGCTTTCCGCCGGGCGCGGTGTTCTTCCCCCCCGAAACCCTCATGCTGCGCTGCGCCCGGGCCGAGGGATCCGAAACCCTGATCCGCGGCGGCGAGGCCTTTGTCCACCCGGATTTAAGCGGCTTGAACGCCGCGGCCTTCTGCGCCGCGGCTCTGCTCTACCGGATTTTTACGGGAGCCCTCCCCTTCCCCGCCGCCGATGAAACGCTCCTCCACGCGGACCTGCGCGAAGGCGTCTTCATCCCCGCCGCCCTTGCCGCTCCCGGCCTTGACGAAAATCTTGCCGCCCTTATTCAGGAAACCCTGGCGATGTCAAAAAAAATCACGGCCGGAAAGCCGGACAGGGCCCGGGAAACCCTTGTCCGTTTTACCGAAATCCTGCGCGGCGGGGACGCCGATCCGGCCGGCGCGGCGGGGGATTCCCCGAATTTTCATCCCCCTTCGTTTTCTTCTTTTTTTCATCCCCCGGGCCGCGAAGAACGGGAAAAAATCAACAAAGAACGGGAACTTTTCCGGAAAAGAAAAAACCTGGCCGTTAAGACCCGGCGCTTTGCCGTGCGGAATACCGCCTTGATCGCGGGGATAAGCGCGGCCGTTCTTATCGCCTTCTTTGCCGGCCGCAGTATTGCCGCGGGCCGCGCCGGCCGGCCAAGCACCGCGGGCATGACGCCTCTTGAGGTTATCCAAAACTATTACGGGGCCTTTGAAAAGCTGGATCATGAAATGATGCAGGCCTGCGTAACAGGAGGCGCGGGAAAAAACGACATCAGCAGGATCAGCAATTTTTTCGTGATAAGCCGGATTCGGCAGGCCTATGAATACGGCGCCGCGCCGCTGCCGGTTCCCCGGGTTACGGATATCCGTATTGAGAAAAGTACCGGCGATGAAGCGGAGGGGGAATTTCGCTGCCGGGCGCGC
>JAISAK010000006.1 GCA_031266695.1 Treponema sp. | reverse complement strand
ATCCACCAGGCGGAAAATTTCGGGCCTGAGGTAATCGAGGGGCAGTTCCGCGTCAACCTGGATGGCTTGCCCTCCTTCGTCTTCGTCGAATTCAATGGAAGCGGCAACTGTTTCGAGCCGTTCCAGAAAGGAGTCCCAGTTCTTTTTCTCTATGCTGAAGCCGGCCGCCGATTTGTGTCCCCCGGAATCGATAAAGAGATCGCCGCATCGTTCCAGCAGGAATCCGAGGTCGTAGGATCGGGCTGAACGGAGAGAGCCGGTGTATACATCTTCGCCGAAGGACACGGCAATAGCGGGAACGTTGAAGCGCCTGGCAAAGCTCTGGGCAACCAGGCCGGTGACGCCCTTGTTTATTTCTTCGCCGTAGACTATGGTAAGCTTCTCATTGTACCTGAGAAGATTTTCCCGGGCCATGGGTTCGGCGATATTCCTGACTTCTTCTTCCAATATTTTGCGATCCTCGTTAAGGGCGATAAGCTCCCGCGCAAGCCGGACGCGCTGCGCCGGATCGGTTTCAAAAAAAAGACCGATAGCTTTTTCCGGTTTTCCCATCCGGCGCGCCGCGTTAATAACGGGGCAGAGCTTCCAGGATATTTCCTTTGCGTCAAAATGGCGTCCCTGCAGTTTCAGCCCGGCGAGCAGTTCCGCAAGACCCGGCCCGGGTTTTGCTTCCAGCGATTTAAGGCCGGCCTGCACGATGATCCGGTTCTCGTCCCGCAGGGGCATAATATCCGCAATGGTTCCGAGGGCGGCAAGCTGGAAATCGGTGTCTTCGTCAAGGCTTCCCAGATTCTCCCTGATCCTGACAAAGGCTTTGAAAAGGTTTACAAATACGTCAAGCTCGGTGAATTCCCTGTCCGAGTAGCGGACGATTTTCGAGAGCTCCTTGATACGGAGCAGTCCCTTGCCCGCCGTCCGGGGAATATCCTTCCCGATCTCCGGGGCAAGATCCAGCATGCCTACTTCCACGGAACGGCCGAAGAGTTTTTCAAAAACCCTTTTCTGCAGGGGCGCGTCCCAGACAAGTATCTGCTGACCCTCAAGAAAAGCGGGGAGCCGTGTTTCGCCGATGCCCACCATGCCGGGCACTATGGTTTCGATAAGGGTTTCGGTTACCGCGAGATTCCGTATTTTGGCGACTTCGACAATCCACGCGTCGTTCACCGGCCGGGTGTTAAGGAGGCATATCGGCTGATCGAAGTATTCGCTCTTCCGGGCAAAGCGCAGGGCCGAGACAAGCTTAAAAGCGACGCCGCAGCCGGAAAGATCCCTGAAGCTGTAGGAGGAATCTTTCAGCTTCGGATTGACAATGCTCAGGGCCTCGGGCAGTTCCTCCTGGGGTTCGTGATGATCCGTGACGATAACGTTTACCGAAAGTTCGTTGGCCCTTTTAATCTCCGCTGTCCGCGATATACCGCAGTCCACGGTGATAATAAGGGTTCCATAGGCCGCCGCGAATTCCTCAACAGCCTTGATCGAAAGTCCGTACGATTCTTCCCCCGAAGGTATTCTCCAGCTTACGTCTATCCCAATGCTTTTAAGGTAGTCCGCAAGCAGAACCGTTCCGGTGATTCCGTCAACATCGGCGTCGCCGAAGATTAAAACCTTTTCGCCCTCTTCCTTTGCGGCAAGTATCCGTTCCACGGCTTCCTCCATGCCGGGAAGCTCAAAGGGGTTGTGCAGATAACGGACATCGTCTTCAAGAAAAAAGCGAATCGCTTCGCCCGTGGTAATACCCCGGCGGACAAATACGGAAGCGGTAAGCAGATCGCAGCCGTATTTTGCGGAAATACTTTTAACCAGATCGGAGGGGATATCTTTTTTTTTCCACTTCATTTGCTGTTAAATCCTGTTGGTTTGAAATTGACCCGCCTTACGCGGTTTTTTCCGGGCCGCCGGCCGGCAGCCCGATTTCCTTGAGTATAAGCCTGCGCGGAGCCGGAGCGGTTTTGGAATACTCCACCGCTTCGGCAAGCCGGGGCAGGGCGGCTTTAAGGCCGGCCTCGTCTTTTGCCCATACGGTCATCAGGGAATCGCCTTTTTTAACCGCCGCCCCGCTCTTGCGGTGAAACTGCACGCCGGCGGTGGGGCTTACCGGATCTTCGGTGCGGTTCCTTCCCACGCCAAGGTCCACCCCGGCGCGGCCGACTTTCCAGGCGTCGATGCGGGAGATAAAGCCGTCTTCCGCGGCCCCGATTTCCGCGCCGCAGGGTGAGCGGTAATTGCCGCAGAGGGCAAGGAATTTTTCCGGGTCTCCGCCCTGGCTTTTGATGTTGGCAAGGAACAGATCCCTCGGCCGGCCCCCCGCAAGGGCTTCCTCGCAGAGCCTTCGGCCTTCGGCCGCGTTTGCGGCTTTGCCGCCGAGCAGCGCCATGCGCGCGCCAAGTTCCAGGCTTACTTCCATAAGATCCGCCGGCCCCCTGCCCTCAAGGCAGTCCAGGCTTTCTTCCATTTCAAGAAAATTTCCAACCTTGTTGCCCAGGGGTTCGTCCATATCGGTAAGAAGGGCGATGATCTTTTTCCCCATTGCCGTCCCGGTATCCACCATTGAACGGGCAAGCTTTTCCGCGTCCGCTGGGTTTTTCATGAAGGCGCCGGAACCGTATTTTACATCCAGCACCAGGGCCTCCGCGCCTTCGGCGACCTTCTTGGAAAGGATGCTCGCGGTAATGAGGGGTATGGATTCCACCGTGCCGGTAACGTCCCGCAGGGCGTAGAGGAGCCGGTCCGCCGGAACTATATCCTTTGTCTGGCCGGTCATGGCAAAGCCGTCCTTCAGGAGAAGCCTTTTGAATTCCTCCGCCTGAAGGTTTGTCCTGTAGCCGGGGATAGAGTCAAGCTTGTCCAGGGTTCCGCCGGTATGCCCCAGGGCGCGGCCGGACATCATGGGGTCCCTGATGCCAAGGCTTGCGGCGAGGGGCGCCAGGATAAGGCTTGTCTTGTCGCCGACGCCGCCGGTGGAATGTTTGTCCACAAGGGGGCCCGGTACGCCCGAAAGGTCCATTACCGTCCCGGATTTGAGCATAAGCTCGGTAAGGGCGGCGGTTTCGGCGGGACTCAGTCCCTGAAAAAATACCGCCATAGCCCAGGCGGAAACCTGGTAATCGGGAATTTCCCCCGCCACGTAGCCGCCGATAAGAAACTGTATTTCTTCCCGGGAAAGCTCCTTTCCGGATCTCTTGTTCATAATAATATCTACGGCGCGCATAAAAACCTCCTCGTTTTTAAAATTCCTTCAAGAATTCCCATAATCGACTTCCACGGGGCGCCTTGTTTTTGCCGATTCCATGATGGCAAGTATGGCAAGGCTTGTGTTCGCGGCGTCCCGCACCGAAACCTTAAAATCCTCGCCGCTTAAAATGCAGTCCACAAAGGAACGGATGCTTTCAAAGGCGAACCCCCTGGGCCGGCCGAAAACGGAATGTTGCACCACAATGTCGGGAACCGCGGCCTTTTCGTCGGTATATTTCTGTATCAGATTGTGATTGCTTACGTCAAGACTTATCATGCCTTTGTCGCCGAGGATGTTGAATTTGATGTCGTTGACGCAGGGGTTTGCGTTAGGCGTTATCCAGCCGTTTTCCATCTGGGCTATGCCGCCGTTTTTGAATTCCAGGGTGCTGAGGTAAACGTCAACCGTATCCACACCGAGGTTTTTAAGGATGCCTTCGCGGCTTACCGAGTAAACCCGGACAACTTCGTCGTTAAAGAACCAGCGCAGGGTGTCGAGGCTGTGGCTTCCCAGAAACCAGAGGATGGAAGATTTTGCCGCCCAGGGCAGCATGTCCGTGGCAACCCACTTGATATCGTTAAGCCGCATATAGCCCGAAGAGAGGGTTCCCAGTTCTCCCTTTTCAACGCTTTGATGGGCTACGTTGAAGGCCGGGCTCCAGCGGTTATGAAGATCCACCATTACCCGCACCTTGTTTTTTTCAAAGGCCTCAAGCATGGCGTAGACATCTTCCCTTGTCGTGGCAAGGGGTTTTTCGACAAGAATATGTTTTTTGTTTTCGGCCGCCGCTATGGCTACTTCCGCGTGGGCAAAATCGGGGGTTACAATGGCCACGGCGTCGCAGCCCGAGGAGCGGAACATTTCGCCGTAATCTTCATAGCTTTGGGGAATGT
>JAISAK010000053.1 GCA_031266695.1 Treponema sp. | reverse complement strand
ATTTCCGATGGGGAATGGTGTGTAATCTCCGCCCGGGAACGGATATAATTCGCCGCTATCGGATCAAGGGCGTTTAACAGGTTCCGCTGTCTGGTAAAAAACCCGCCTTCCCCTGCCCTGATTTTTGGAGTTGTCCGGGTCAGGAGTTCATCGAGCGCGTCCGCTTCTTCATCGGTCATCGTTGCCATGTTCACCTCGCACTAAATTATAAAATGCCCTGCGGCAGGGCATCGCATGGAATACGTTGATGTTATCGCCTTCGATTATGTTATACATAATTTCAAGCAGCGTTCCCTTTGTATCATATCCCAAGAGAAGATACTTATTCTCGTAATCTTCCAAGGGATCTTCATAAATATATATATCAATAGCCCGCCGTATATCGGCTTCGGTTACGCCGTGCTTGAAAGCAGCCGGATTGAAGGTGATATGGGCGGACATATTTTCAGTATACTACCCATCGCTATGCGGGTCAAACGTGCCTGGACAAATATATGCAAAATAATATTTCATACCCCGAGCAGTACGAAGGAAAACAGGATATTCCCCCGCGGGAGCGCAAAGCCGCCGTTCACTTACCTGTGGGGAAAAAGACATACAAGATATATTTTATACCCCCAAGGCCTTGCCTACCCGGCTCCTATGTTCCTCAACTTTGTTCCGTGAACGCCTTTATTTTCTGATGGATACTTTTACTCTCTTCGACGATCAACCTTCATTGTAGGAGGCCAGAAGTCGCCGGGCAGGCAAAGCCTTGGGGTATAAGGTCTTTTCTTGCATGTCTTTTTAGTAATAGGGAAGAGGCCGAGGTATGAAGCTTGACAAGCCTTTACACGACAGCTTTGCGCTCCCGCTGTCGAAGATATTTCTTTCATTCGTGAGGCCAGGGGCAAGGTTCATTACTTTGCATATCTTTTTAGTGATGGGGAAGAGGCCGAGATACGAAGCAAAGAGTACGAGGCGCGGATACTTTGCCATTTGCTAACTGTTATTTTCTCCGTGTCCTCCGTGGTTTTTTCTTCTTCCTTCTTTTACTTTTTCTTCGACTTCGAACCTTTGGTTCGACTCGACTTAGCGGTAAATTCTTCCCCCTTTACTCTTTGCTAACTGCTAATTGCTACTTATTACCTGCTATTTGCTTCCCCTTACCTTTTCCTCGACAAAAATACAAAACATGGTATAATGGAAAAGTGGAAAATACGGAAACTGCGGCCGCTCTCTGCGCCGTGGGAGCGGAAAAGGTTGTTTCAAATGAGCTGCGCAAACTTGGGCTTTCGGTAACGGATTCCGGGTTTGGAAGAGTTCGATTCCGCGCCGGCAGGGACGGGTTGTACCGTTCGCTTATGGGCCTGCGGGCGGCGGATCGGGTTCTGCTCGAAACCGGATTTTTCCGGGCCGAAGGCTTTGACGCTCTTTTTGAGGGCGCCCGCGCCGTTAATTGGGAAAGCCTTGTGCCGGCAAAGATGGGCCTGAAGATCGTCAAGGTCAGAGCCAGGCGATCCCAGCTTCAGGCGGAGACCAGTATTCAGGCGGTGGTTCACAAAGCCGCGGCGGAACGGCTTTGCAAAGCGCGGCGCCTTGAGCGGCTTCCCGAGGGAGGGGCCGCGGCGGAAGTCCGGGTCTATATCGAAAAGGACATGGTCTCCCTGCTGCTGGATTTAAGCGGGGAACCTCTTTTCAAACGGGGCTACCGCACCGAAGGGGGAATTGCCCCCCTGCGGGAAACAACCGCCGCGGCGATGCTGCTTCTTGCGGGCTGGAAGCGGAAGTTCCCCCTTTACGACCCTTTCTGCGGCTCCGGAACCATTCTGATTGAGGCGGCCCTGTACGCCTGGGATATTGCTCCGGGGCTGGGGCGGCGCTTTGCCCTTGAGGAGCTTTCCATAGCCAACCGCGAAATTGAGGAAGCCGTGCGCGAAGAGTTCCGGTCAAAGCTGAACTTTGAGAGGACAATCAGAATTGCGGGAAGCGACGCGGACGGCCGGGCGGTATCCATAGCCAGGTCGAACATTGAGCGGGCCCGGGACATTGCGCGGGGCCGGGCGCCGCAAAAAGGAATAAGGACGGCAGCGGACGGCCGCGGAGCGGATTCCGGGGAACGGCCGGGGATTCCGCAGTTGAAGATTGGGGCAATGAAGGACGCCCGGCCAGCCTTTACCGCCGGCCCGGGCGCGGCGGAAGGCGAAGAAACCGGTTTTATTGTAACCAACCCTCCCTTCGGAAAACGCCTGGGCGATCCGGCGGAGGCGGAGCGGATCTACGGCGAGATGAAGGTTCTGCGAAAAAATTTCCCCGGATGGAAACTTGCCGTCATCACCGATCATCCGGGCTTTGAATCCTTTTTCGGCGGAAAGGCGGATTCCTGCAGGCAGATAAGCAACGGCGCAATTCCTTCATACTTCTTTCAGTATGAATGAGAGGGAGTGATTCATGTCCATTGTTGTAGAACATGAAAAGCGGCGGAAGGAGATCCTTGAAAAGGCTCTTGACGTTTTTATTGATGAAGGTTTTGAAGACGCGACATTTCAGAAGATCGCGGATCGCTGCGCCATTACGCGGACTACGCTGTATATCTATTTCAAGAACAAGAAAGATATCTTTACTTACAGTATCAAGCTTCTGCTGGCGAAGGTGGAAGACGATATCCAGCAAATCAGGGCCGATAGCTCGCTGGGCGTCGTTGAGAAAATTACCAAGATCCTTTCCGACGTTCTGCAGCGCCTTGAAGAAAACCGCCGCCTTCTTTCGGTAATTCTTAATTATCTTCTGTACCTTTCAAAAAGCGATTCCGATCCCGAAACCCGGGTTCGCCGCCGTACCCTTAAATTGCGGCATATCCTTGCTTCCATAGTAATTGAAGGCATAAAAGCCGGAGAGCTTGCGCCGATTAGCATCAAGACCGTCGATGATCTTCTCTACAGTTTTATTGAGGCCGCCTCATTCCGCCTGGTTGTATTGAAACGCGAAACCGTGGGGGAACTCAAGAAGGCCGCCGCGCTGGCGGTTGCGCGGCTTGCGGCGGAGTGATTGGTTTCTTTGGTCTCTATTGCAAATATTCCGTTTTACCGCGAAACTTGTAAGAAAAAGAGGAGCCAGGAAACTATTATGGAAAATACCAAATCCCGTGAACCGGTAAGGGATATCGAAAGCCTGGAAAGGGCTTTGGCGGAGATTCGGCAGGCCCAGGCCTTATATGCCGTCTATACCCAGGAACAGGTGGATAAAATCTTTTTCGCCGCCGCCCGTGCGGCTAACAATGCCCGGATTCCCCTGGCAAAAATGGCGGTACGGGAAACCGGCATGGGCGTGGTTGAGGATAAGGTCATCAAAAACCACTACGCCTCGGAGTACATCTACAACGCCTACCGTTATACCAAAACCTGCGGTGTGCTGGAGGAAGATCCGGTTTCGGGAATCACCAGGATCGCCGAGCCCCTCGGCCTTATCGCTGCGGTAATTCCCACCACCAACCCCACGTCCACGGCGATTTTCAAAGCCCTTCTCTGCCTCAAGACCCGGAACGGCATTATTATTTCTCCCCATCCCAGAGCAAAGGAAAGTACCAACGCGGCGGCAAAGGTAGTGCTGGATGCGGCGGTAGAAGCGGGCGCGCCTCCGGGAATCATCGGCTGGATCGACGACCCGAGTCTTGAAATGACCAATCTGGTTATGAAGGAAGCGGACACAATCCTTGCCACCGGAGGGCCCGGCATGGTCAAGGCCGCCTACTCTTCGGGCAAGCCCGCCATCGGCGTCGGCTCCGGCAATACCCCGGCGATCATCGACGACAGCGCCGATCTGATTTCGGCGGTCAACTCGATCATCCATTCAAAGACCTTTGACAACGGCATGATCTGCGCTTCGGAGCAGTCGGTTATCGCCCCGGACTCCGTTTACAAAGCGGTTAAAAAAGAGTTCGGGAACAGGGGCTGCTATTTTCTTTCCCCCGAAGAAACCGAAAAGGTCCGCAAGACCATCATCATAAACGGCGCCCTCAACGCGAAGATCGTCGGACAGAAAGCCGCGGTCATCGCGGGCCTTGCGGGAATTAGCGTGCCCGGGGACACCAAAATCCTAATCGGCGAAGTGGACAGCGTGGATATTTCCGAGGAGTTTGCCCACGAAAAACTTTCCCCGGTTCTGGCCCTGTACCACGCAAAAGATTTTGCCGAAGCCCTGGACAAGGCCGATCGGCTTGTCAGGGACGGCGGCTACGGCCACACCGCGGCGGTGTACCTTGACCCGGTAACCGCAAAGGATAAACTCGCCGAATTCGGCAGCCGGATGAAGACCTGCCGAATTCTCGTGAACACCCCCTCCTCCCACGGCGGCATCGGAGACCTTTACAACTTCAGGCTTGCGCCCTCTCTTACCCTTGGCTGCGGAAGCTGGGGCGGCAACTCGGTTTCCGAGAACGTCGGGGTAAAGCACCTTATCAACATCAAGACCGTAGCGGCAAGGAGGGAAAACATGCTGTGGTTCAGGACGCCTGAAAAGGTATACCTCAAGCGCGGCTGCCTGCCGGTGGCGCTGGAGGAATTGAGAAACGAGTTGAACAGGAAACGGGCCTTCCTTGTTACCGATACCTTCCTTTATCAAAACGGTTACACCAAAACGGTGACGGACAAGCTGGACGAGATGGGAATAGCCCACGAGACTTTCTTCGACGTAGCGCCCGACCCGACCCTGGGCTGTGCGCGTGAAGGCGCCGCCCTGATGAGGGTCTTCAAGCCCGATGTAATTATCGCCCTGGGCGGCGGCTCCGCTATGGACGCGGGCAAGATCATGTGGGTACTCTACGAACACCCCGACGCGGACTTTGCCGATATGGCCCTGCGCTTTGTGGATATACGCAAGCGCGTTTACACCTTCCCAAAAATGGGGGAAAAGGCTTACTTTATCGCCGTGCCCACCTCCGCCGGAACAGGCAGCGAGGTGACGCCCTTCGCGGTTATCACCGACGAGACCAAAGGCATGAAGTACCCCCTGGCCGATTACGAGCTGATGCCCGACATGGCGATTGTGGATGTTGATCTTCAGATAAACGCGCCCAGGGGCCTTACCAGCGCAAGCGGCATCGACGCCATGACCCACGCGCTTGAGGCCTACGCTTCCATGCTGGCGACGGACTACACCGACGGCCTTGCGATACAGGCCCTCAGGCTGATATTTGAATACCTCCCCGCGGCCTACGACAAGGGCGCCGGAGATCCGGAGGCCCGGGAAAAAATGGCAAACGCCGCCACCATAGCGGGCATGGCTTTTGCCAACGCCTTCCTCGGCGTCTGCCACTCCATGGCGCACAAGCTCGGCGCCTTCCACCATCTGCCCCACGGAATCGCCAACGCCCTGATGATCGGCGAAGTGCTTCGCTACAATGCCGCCGAGGTTCCGCCCAAGATGGGAACCTTCCCCCAGTACGGGTATCCCCATACCCTGGCTCGTTATGCGCAAATAACCGACGCCCTCGGCCTTGGCGGAAAGACCAATGAAGAAAAGCTTGAAAAGCTTATCGCGGCCGTGGAAAAACTCAAAGACCGGGTGGAGATCAAAAAAACGATTCGGGATTACGGCATCGGCGAAAAGGACTTCCTGGCCCGGCTCGATGACATGAGCGAGCAGGCCTTTGACGATCAGTGTACCGGCGCCAATCCCCGGTATCCCCTCATCGCGGAAATCAGGCAGATGTACCTTAACGCCTACTACGGAGCCGGCAAGGTTCCGGGGAGTATCAAATGAACCTCAAAAATATCCTGGCCGAAAGGTCCAACAAAACTATTTACCGGGACGGCGACAGGGTGATCAAGCTCATGGTCAAAGGGCATCCTGTTTCCGATGTGATGAACGAAGCCATGAACCTTGCCTGCGTCATGGAAACCGGCCTCAAGGTTCCCCGGCTTCTTGAGGTTACCAGGGTCGATGATCGTTGGGCCCTGGTAATGGAGTACATCGAGGGCCTTACTCTGGCGGAGTTGATGAAAAAGAATCCCGATCGCCTTGACGAATACCTCAATCGCTTTGTTGACATTCAGCTTGCCATGCACCGGTACAGCGCGCCCCGGCTTCCCCTGCACATCGAAAAGATGCACCGAAAGATCCGCGAGTCCGGCCTTGACGCGGCTCTGAGCTACGAGCTTCACACGCGCCTTGACGGTCTGCCCAGGCATACCAAGCTTTGCCACGGCGACTACAACCCCGGCAACATCATAATCACCGGCAAGGACGAGGCCTGCATCATCGACTGGGCCCACGCCACCCAGGGGAACGCCAGCGCCGACGCCGCGCGCACCTGCCTTCTCTTCGACCTGGCCGGAGAAACCGGGACCGCGGAAAAATACCTCGACCTCTTT
>JAISAK010000050.1 GCA_031266695.1 Treponema sp. | reverse complement strand
TAAAATGACGCCCAGATAAAGGGCTTTCTGAAAAAACTTTTTCATGGCTGCCTCCTAATTCCTCACCGTAAAGGGGATGACTTGCGAATACAGTTTACCGTCCCTTTTACCCGTAAATGTAACGGAATGGGTCGACGCGCTGTAATCGGAAGCGTTCAGGGTTATCGAAGCTTCGGTTCCCTCGGGGGTAGCGTCTCCGTCGATATACCACGCCACATCGGTATAACCTGCAGCGCTTAATGAGAGGCTGCCGGGGGCGCTGTTTTTGAAGAGGGTATTGCTCCCGTTGTTTCCGCTGATGCTGATAGCGCCGTAGTTGAACCCGATGATAATCCTGGGGAGCTGGAGATCAACCGCGGCCGTCGGGCCGCTGCTTACCGTCCCGGTGTTCCCCGCGCGGCTTACCGTTACCCGGATGAACTTACCCAGATCCGCCGCCGCAAGCGTATAGGTCGAAGTATTCGCGTCTTCAATGTCGGCGAAGTCCCCGGTTTCGGAATCGGCCCGCTGCCACCGGTAGCTGATTTCCCCGGCGCCGCCAAGATCATCGGTGTCCGCGGTCAGGGACAGCCCCACTTGGGCGGTTCCCGTAACGGCTACCGTGCCCGTAAGAGCGGGAGGCGGCTCTTTGTATACGGTGACCTGTTTCCCGCCGCTTTCTATGCCGGCCTTGGTTATGGAAACCGTCACGCTGCCGGCCGTGTTAACCGTTACCGCCAGGGACCAGCCTTCCCCGCTTTCCGTAAGCGCGCCTTTGGTAACATAGCCCTCGGGGGTAATGGTAATGTCCTCTGCGGTTAAACCGGTAACCGGGCGGCTAAAGGCAAAGACAAGGGCTGTGGTTGTTATGCCTTCCCCGCCGTTAGCTGTTACGGTATAGGTAACGGGCAATGCCTCTAGCTTCAATGCCTCTATCTTTTCCTTAAGATCGGTGAGCTTCCCGTATTCTTCCGAAAGCAGGGCCTGCGCGCCTTCGCTCAGGCCGGAATACGCCTCAAGCGCCGCGTCTACCGCGTCCTCGTCTCCAAGGCTTACCGTTTCGGGGGTTTTGGTCAGAATATCCGTATAGTCTTCCCTGAAATCGGCGGCCGCCGTCTTGTCTTCGGCTGAATCGTTGTCGTCGCCGGAGGGGTTAGGACAGGCCGCCAGGACAAAAACAAGTGCGGCGACGGCGAAAAAGGCCGCGGTTCCCCTGAACCCTGCCATCTGCGTTAAAAATTTCTTCATCTTGCATATCCTCCTTGTTCGTTGGATAATGCGTTAAGGCCATAAGGTCTTAATGCCCTGATTCAAGCCGAATCGAACAACGTTCGAGAGACTTCCCGGTCATGGTTTGAATTTAGGGCGTTTTTTGTGTTCTCCCAAATATGCCTCCTTATGGCCCAGCAATAATAAAAAAGAACGCCCTGACCCGCCCGAGGACACTGCGAGTAACCCTTCGGACAGGCCCTGGCGTTCTGTTTTTCCGCCTGCGTATAACTGAGGCTGTTCCAAAAACTGAAGTTTTGGAACAGCCTCAACTGAGAAAAATTTTGAGAATTGTTAAAAATTTTCGGCGCGTTACCGCGAATTCGGTTCCCATAATGTGCGGGCATACGACTCCCTTTGAACACATAGCGTCGGGAAACAACCGTTTAAAACTCGCAGTAACGGATATTTCTCAAGGCCCCTACCCGGGCCCAAAAAAATAAAGAAATACAGACCAAAGTCTCCTGACTCCGGATTGTGTCTTTGTTAGCCTTCCCATCTTCCGTCTTTACGGCCCGCCTTAGCGGTGACGACAGTGGCTGTCCCAACAAAGCCGGCCTCCCCCACCCTCGCGCGGGATCGGCCTTCCGTTTACAGTTACGGGTATAGTCGGGGAATTCCGCCCTTCCGGACGGCTACCCCAGTTCCTTTGAAATCTGTCATTGGGAAGTATAGCAACTCAGCAAATTTCTGTCAATATGATTTTTTTAATGATTTTTGAATTAGATCTGCCGCCTGTCCCGGCCGAACTTTTCCCGGTATTCGGGAATCTCAATAATCGGCGGCCGTTCTTCCGAGGATATCCCGGTTTTGACTACCCGGTGATCCTTGTCCTGCCGTTCCAGGGCGATATGGCAGGAACCGAGCCCGTGCAGAATCTTCGCGTCGCCGTATTTTTCGGCCCGGGAAATAAAGGTGTTGAGAATACCGTAGGACATTCTGCCCAGGGAGGCGATGCTCTGATTGCGGTGAATCCTCATGTCAAGATCGACCTGGGCAAGGGCCTCGCAGCCGGAAAGACGGCAGATGTCGATGAGGTGGCCAAGCTCCACGCCGTAACCCACGGAAAAAGGAAGCTGCTCAAGCAGGCGGCGGCGGCCGGCGTATTCGCCCGAAAGGGGCTGAATGAGGAAGGCAAGCTCCGGGTAGAAAAGGGAAAACAAAGGCCGCACAAGAAGCTCCGTCACCCTGCCGCCGCCCGACGGGGTAATGCCGCCGCCCAGGAAGCGGATGGGACGCTCGTAAAAAGCCTTCACGTAGGAGATGTCGTCGTCCTCCAGCAGGGGGCCGATAAGGCCGTAGACAAATTTGGGCGCGATATTGGAAATGTCCGCGTCCACCCAGACGATAATGTCCCCCTCAAGGGCGTAGAGGCTTTTCCAGAGATTTTCCCCCTTGCCGCGGAAACTGCCGTATTTGGAAAGAATTGTTTTTGATTTGATAACCCGCGCGCCGAAACGTCCGGCAACCTGACGGGTATTATCCTTTGACGAGGAATCAATAACCGCTATCTCGTCAAGCAGGGGAAAACGATCCATCAGTTCGGTGCGTATAACGAGGATCTCCTTTCCGATGGTCAGCTCCTCGTTAAGCGTGGGAAAGGCAAGGGAAATTTTCAGCCCCTTTTTTTGCTTGAGCATAACAAGGCGCCCTATATCTTCAAAACGGGAGTGATGCCATGTCCTTTTAAGAATGGAACCGTCAATGCCGTCAAAAACCACCGGGCCCTCCCGCTTCGACAATAAGCTGTTCCAGGATCTTCCTGCCCTTCTCAAGGGAATCAATATTGATAATGTCCCGATCCGTTCCTTCCCGGCCCAGGGCTATGCCCAGGGACAGGGCGGGTATGCCTTCGGAAGTAAAGAACGAAGAAGGATCCGCGCCGGTTTCCTCCCTGAGCTTGACACGCTGCTCCCGGGCAAGCTTTCGGACAATCTCAAAAAGTTCCAGGCTCTTTTCCGGTTTTCCAGGCGGGATAAAAGAAAGCAGCGTTGTTTCCGATTTAAGCCCGGCGGCGTCGCCGATTTTTCCGGCGGTGGCCTTTACCGCATTCATCGCCAATTCCAAAAGATTTGCCTCAGTAGATTCAATTTCAATTTCAAGAACGCCCTCGTCGGGGGTAAGGCCGTAGACCGTCGCCGCCTCAATGCGGCGTATAAAAAGTTTCGTTTTGTTTTCGCCGTCCCAGGCAATGCTCAAAATCGTGCGGGCCGTATCTATAAGCGTCTCGGTAACTTTGTTTGAAGTCCTGTCCGCGTCGCCCAAAACCGTTACCCTGAGGCGGTAGGAACCGACCGAGTGAATCACCCGGTCAAGCGAAAACCCCCGCACGCCTATCGCGGCGAAGGGACGGCTCTCGGTGCTTTGCAGTATAGGCTCAAAGCTGTTGTTGGGATCGTCCAGGGACTTGGCGGAAAAAAGGAGAAGCAGATCCCTCGGACTTCGGAAAACTCCGGTGGAATAATTCTCGGCTATGGAAAGAAGCGCCGCCGTTCCAAGGCTGTCCGAAAGCCCCGCGCCCGAGGCCTCCTCCGCGTTAAGGCGGGCAAGGGATTCGGTGGGGTGCCAGCGCTTGGAGCCAAGATCGGTGAAAAGGAGGATGGGAACCTCGTCGGCCGCCTGCTCCGAATGGAGACGGACGAGGATGCTGCCCGTATCGTCAACCGCGGGAAGCAGGCCGAAACTTTTCAGCCGCTCCAGGGTAAAGGCCGCCCGGGGCTCCTCACCCGGCGCGGGGGAAGCCAGTTCCGCCAGGCGGATTGCGTCCACCAGCAGCCTGTCCGCAAGGGGCGAAACCTGACTGCCGGAACCCTTCAGCGTTCCGGCGGCCCTGCCGAAGATCCTCTTCAGCCCCGAGGACAGTAAAGTCTTAAACGAAAAGCCCATAGATTCTCCCCGTTCTATAATAAAAGATTATTGAGAACTTGTCCAATGGAACTCTCTCGCGGCTTTCAGCGCCTTATTCCGCCGATTACCCGCTCACGGCCGGAAAGGTCCCTGTAGGTTTGCAGATCCCCGAAGCCCCGCGCTTCAAACAGGACGGCGAGAGCCGGCATCTGCCGGGGATCTGCCTCCAGCAGCAGGCAGCCGCCGGGACAAAGCCACGGCGGCGAGCGGGCGATGATCTTCCCGAGGATTGCGAGGCCGTCTTCCCCGCCGTCAAGGGCAAGGCGGGGTTCCTTTTTCACCTCCGGGGCAAGGCCCTCAATTTCGCCCGAGGGAACATAGGGCGGGTTGCCCGTAATGAGGGAAAAGACCTGCGGCGGCTTTAGGGCGTCAAACAGATCGCCCCGGACGAAATGAACCGGCGGCCGCGAAAGCGGCGGCAGGGACGGCGG
>JAISAK010000021.1 GCA_031266695.1 Treponema sp. | reverse complement strand
TGCGTAAGCAACTACTTTGCCGCGGTTATAAGGGTATTAAACCCGAATACAACTACCTTATGAGAACAACATACCGCGCCGGACCGGAGGTCCGAGCTCTGCCGCGCGGTTGTTGATTTCTTTTTCTTTCCTTCCTACTTCTTTGACTTATTCGACTTAGTGGTAAATCTTCCTTGGGAGCTTCAGGGCGAGGAGGTTCATTCCTTGTTCCGCCGGCGTTTCCGGGCGGCCTCAAGACATTCCCGCCTGAAAATCACCACCGAAAGGCCGCGGTATTCAATCTCTTTTTTAAGCTTCGCGCAATTTTCCTCAAGGAACTGCTTCTTTGCCTCCAGCTCGAGGAAGTGTTCCGGGTCTGCGCCGCAGCCGAGGATCAAATTCCGGAGTTTTTCCGAGGGAATCATGGTGGGCTGGCAGCCGGTCATGGCCACGATGGAGTTGTCAAGGATGATGAGAGTCATGGGAACGCCGGCGCTGACCGCGTCGATAAGGCCGGTAAGGCCCGAATGGAGGAAGGTGGAGTCGCCGATAACCGCCAGGCTGTACTTTATTCCCGCGTCCGCCGCGCCTTTGGCCATGCCCACGGAAGCGCCCATGCAGACAATGCTTTCCGGCGTTGATAAGGGCGGGGCGGCGCCCAGGGAGTAGCAGCCGATGTCGGAACAGATCGCCACATCCGGGTGCCCGGGCCGGGGGTCAAGTTCGGCCGCCGCTTTTTTAATGGCTTCGTAACTGTCGGCGTGGGGGCATCCGGCGCAGAGTTGGGGCGGCCGGCCGGGCAGCTCCTCCGGCTTAAGGCCTGCCGCGCCGCCGTCCAAAACTCCCGCCGCGTCAAGCACGCTCGGGCGGGGCGCAAGGCCCAGGGCCCGGCGCACATTGTCCGGGTCAAGCTCTCCCTGGCGTATAACGGGGCCGGGGCCCCCGTCAAAGCCCGCCAGTTTTCCGGCGATGCCCGTTGACCCGGGGAGCAGGCCCCGGAGCCGTTCCTCGATGAAGGGCTGCCCCTCCTCAAGAACCAGCACCTTTTCCGAGGCTGCGCAGAGGCGCCGGATGGATTCAAGGGGAAGCGGGTAGGCCCCGATGTGGAGCCGCGCCGGCGCCCTGCCCCCGCGTTGCGCAAGGAAATCCGCGAGGTTTTCTTCGTAGTAGTTGCCGCCGAGACCCGAGGTGATTACCGCGAGATCGTGCTTTGCGGCGCCGTCCGCCGGGGGCAGCTCCAGCCGGTTCGCCGGGTGGGAAGCCGACCATTCCCCGATATCCTTCTGCTTTTCGATAAGGGCGCCGTAATTCCTCCGCGCGTAGGCGGGGAGGAGCATCCAGCGGGTTTTGTCACCGGCTTTTTCAACGGGGTTTTGCCCTCTGGGTTTCCCGGCCCTGACGGCCGCCCTGGCGTGGGAAAGCCGGGTGGTAAGGCGCAGCAGCACCGGAACATGAAAGGTTTCGGAAATTTCAAAGGCTTCCCGGGTCATGTCATAGGCTTCCTGCTGATTGCGCGGTTCAAGGCAGGGGATCAGGGCAAAGGCCGCGTAGAAGCGGGAATCCTGCTCGTTCTGGGAACTGTGCATACCCGGATCGTCGGCCGCGGCGACAACCAGGCCGCCTTTGATGCCGAGGAGCGCCCCGTTGATAAAGGGATCGGAGGCCACGTTGAGCCCTACGTGCTTCATGGTAACGAGGGCCCGCCGCCCCGCAAAGGACACGCCCAGAGCGGCTTCGAGGGCGGTTTTTTCGTTGGTACACCAGCGGGCGATAAAATTATCCGCCGGATTTTGTCTGCCCCCGGCCCCGTTTTTTTCGCTTTCGGCGATAAGGTATTCGAGAATTTCCGTAGAGGGGGTGCCGGGGTATCCGTAGGCGGCGCTTAGGCCGGCGTGGACAGCCCCCAGTGCCGCGGCCTCGTCTCCAAGAAGGGCGGGGCTTTGTTGAGTCGAATCGTTCAAAACGTACTCCTGATGATAGTTTGTCCGGAATCGGGGGAACCGGGTCTGATTCCCTCAAACGCCTTGTCAAGCAGTTCCTTTTCCGGCGGCCGGGTAAACGCCGAGACCGCGCTTACCACGACGAAGGGCACGACAATGGAGATAGACGCCGCCAGCGGGGAACGGCTTGAGCCCAGGATAAAGAAGAGGGCTATCATTATCCCCACGCCGGACAGGAGCCCCGCGTAGGCGCCTGCCTTGGTAACCCGTTTGCTGTAGAGACCCAGGATGTAGGGCGCGGCAAAGGCGCCCGAAACTACGCCCCAGGAGAGGGACATGAGGTAGACGATGATGCCAATCTGGAAGCGTGAAATAAAATAGGAAATAACAATAAAGACCGCCGAAAGGAACCGCATCATCGCCACGGAGCGATCCTTGCCGGTCTTCGTATCAATCCGCGAAGGGTAGAGATCGATGGCAATTGAAGAAGACGAGACCAGTACCAGCGAGGACAGGGTCGACATTGACGCCGAAAGTACGAGGAGCAGGATCAGCGCCAAGAGGAGCTCGGGCAGGCGGCCGGTAAGCAGGGCCGGTACGATAAGATCGTACTGGATAACCCCCGCGGCGTTTCTCGGCACCGACTCAAGATCGAAAAACACGTGGGCGGCCGCGCCGGTGTAGTAGGCGGAGAAGCCTATCATCAAAGCGAAGATGGTGGTGATGATTGCCGCCCTGGGTATAACCGCTTCGTTCTTAACGGCGTAAAATTTCTGGGTCATCTGGGGAAGCCCCCAGGTGCCAAAGCTGGTCATAAAGACAAGCGAAAAAACCGTCAGCGCCGGGGGACGCTGCGCCGGCGGAATGTGGAGATTGTAGCTTTCGCTGATTTTTCCGGCAATTCCGAAGACCCCGCCTTCGGGGGCGGTAAGCACTAAAACCATCACCGCCGCGCCCGCGAACATGATAATCCCCTGAATAAAATCGGTAATGGCGATGGCAAAGTAGCCTCCGAGGATCAGGTAGACCCCGGTAAAGGCGATCATAACAAGAAGGGCAATGTCGTAGGGTATGCCGAAAACTTTTTCAAAAAGATGCCCCAGGCCCTTAAAGACCGAAGCGGAGTAGGGGAGGAGGAAGAAAAAGATCACCGAGGCCGCCACGGGCTTGAGGTGTTTCGCGCCGTAGCGTTCCTGGAGGAATTCCGGCATAGTCATAGTGTCGAGGTTCTGGGTCATGCGCCGGGTTCTGCGGGCAAGAACCAGCCAGGCCGCGCCCGCGCCGATGGCGGCGTTCCCCAGCGCTATCCACAGGCTTTTAAGGCCGAACTGCCAGCCCTGGGTGCCCGCGAAGCCGATAAAGATAACCGCCGAAAAATACGAGGTTCCGTAAGCAACCGCGGATACCCAGGGGCCAAGGCTCCTTCCGCCAAGGAAAAAATCGCCCAGAGTTTTGGTTTTGCGCATGCCCCAGATGCCGATGCCCGTCATAAGGACCAGAAAGACCGCAAGAAAAACAATGCCGATGTTCATACCATTTCTTCCCCTTTTTTGCTTTTCCTGATACTATAAACAGCAGGAATAATATTTATGAATATAGCTTTTTTTACCGATTGTTACACCCCCCAGATTAATGGAGTGGTAACCGTGGTCAGAACCCTGAAAACGGGGCTTGAAAAAAGAGGACACCGGGCCTATGTTTTTACCGTTCAGCATCCAAGCGCCGTTCCCGAGGAAGGGGTGTTCCGGATTAAATCCTTTCAGTTCCGCAACGAGCCCCAGCACCGGATCGGCGTATTTATCGAGCAGCAGATAATCGGCACTGCCCGTTCCCTCAACCTTGACATTATCCACACCCACTCGGAATTCAGTCTCTATCTGGCAAGCCGGGGGGTAAGCCGCCGGCTCAAAATTCCTTCCGTCCATACCATGCACACCTACTACCGGGATTACCTCAATTATGTGCCCTTTCCGCTGGAATTATTTTTCAAGAAGAACGCGTACATGAACGGCTTTTTCAGAAACCTGTTCCGCAAACAGCGCTGCCTTATCGCCCCCTCGAAAAAAGTCAGGGATTATCTTGACGAGATAAATACTTCCGTTCCCGTAAGGATCATTCCCAACGGCATTGATCTTTCCCTTTTCTATGAACATTCCGAGGAGATAGGCCACGATGCCCTGGAGATGCGGAAGCGTTTCAGAATCGCCGCCGATGAGGACTTAATAGTTTTTGTGGGGCGGCTGGGCGTTGAAAAAAACGTGGAAACCCTGCTGGAAAATTTCAGGGAGATCCATAAACGGCGTCCCAAGGCAAAGCTCATGCTGGTAGGGGACGGCCCGGATCACAAGGCCCTGGAAGAACGAAGCTACGAATTCGGCCTGGGGGATTCGGTGATCTTTACCGGCTACCTCCAGTGGCCCGGCGAGATACGGCTTGTCTACACCGCCGCGGATATTTTCGTAAGCGCCTCCCACAGCGAGGTGCATCCCATTACCTTTATTGAGGCTATGGCCGCGGGTCTCCCCGTTGTCGCCGCCGCGGACTCAAGCATTACCGGCATGATTCTGAACGGGGAAAACGGCTGGGCCGTAGAGAACGACAAGCTGCTCTGGGAAAAGGTACTTGAAATTCTTGCCTCCGGGGATATGAAGGCGCGAATGGGAAGACGTTCCGAGGAAATATCCCGGAATTATTCGGTGGATCGCTTCGTCGATGCCATGATCGCCCTGTACGAAGAATTTCGTAAACCCTGAGTTGAGCGGGCTGCGTGGGAGGGCGGGAACAGGTGGATAATACTTTTGCCGGACTTGGCGTGGGGCCCCGCTTTATCCGGCGCCTTGAGGAACGGAACATAACAAAGCCCACGGACATACAGCGCCGGGTAATACCGGTACTTGCCGCCGGCGGGGACCTGTTTTTCCGCTCCGCCACGGGCACGGGCAAAACCTTCGCCTACCTGCTGCCCCTGCTTGGGCGGCTTTTGAACGAGGCCCGCCCGGGCCCCGGGCTGCTGGTTTTGGCGCCCCCCTACGAGCTTTGTTCCCAGATTAAAGCCGAGGCGGACTTTTTGCTCAAGGCCGGCGCCCCGCGGCCCGGAGCCGCCCCCCCGGAAAAGGCCCCCGGCGGGCAGGCCGGGCGGGAGCCCGCCGCCGGACAGGCCCCGGCCGAACGGGAACCCGCCGCCCTTCGCACCCTCCTTGCCATCGGCTCGGTCAGCCTGAACCGCCAGATCGAATCCCTCAAAAAAGACAAGCCCGCCGTCATTGTGGGCAATCCCGGCAGAATCCTGCTGCTGGCAAAACAGGGTAAGCTCAAATTCCGGAGCCTGCGCTTCCTCGTCCTTGACGAAGGGGACAGGCTGGTATCCGATGAAACGCGCGCCGAGACCGGAGAGCTTATCGCCTTTATAAGCAGGGAAGTCCGGCGCGGGACGGAATGGGCCGGCTTTGCCGCCTGCTCCGCGACCTTGACGGAAAAAAGCAGGAAACAACTGCTGCCGCTCCTCGACGGCCTGCGCGGGGCCGCCGGCGCGGCCAGAGCGGCCGGAGCGGCCGGGTGCGGCGGCGCGGGCGATGGTACGGGCGCGGGCGGGGCGGACGGCAGGCCGGATATCCATGTCATTGAAACCGGGGAGCAGGAAATTCTGCGGGAACGCATTGAGCATTGGGCGATCTTCAGCGAGGGGAGGCGGAAGATTCAGACCCTGCGTTCCTTTCTGGCCGCGGCAAAGCCGAAGAAGGCCCTTGTTTTTTCCGGCCCCGGCGCGGCGGCGGGAAAGGTAGCCGCGGCGCTTCAGCTTCATCACATATCCGCCGCGGGCCTCTACGGCGATATGGACAAAAAGAAACGCAAGGAAGCCATCGACGGTTTCCGCTCCGGCAAAATTACCACCCTGGTTTCAAGCGACCTTGCCGCCCGGGGTCTCGACATTCCCGGCGTCACCCACGTAATAGCCCTGGACCCGGGCGAAGACGCCGAAGTCTACGTTCACCGCGCGGGCCGTACCGGCAGGGCGGGCAGGCGGGGCCTGATGGTCAGCATCGGGGACGGGGAAGAGATGCGCCGTCTTGCCCGGCTTGAGAAAAAGCTCGGCCTTGTGGTTCATCCAAAGGAACTGCGCGGCGGGAAGGTCTGCGATATCTGAAAAATACATGCAAGGTAAGATATTATGCTCCCGGCACAAGGGAGTGAAATCAAGATATTCCCCCACGGGAGCGCCAAAGCCGCCGTTCACTTGCCTGTACCGCAAAATACATTCAAGAATATATCATACCCTTTGGCTTTGCCTGCCCGGCTCCTATGTTCCTCAACTTTGTTCC
>JAISAK010000353.1 GCA_031266695.1 Treponema sp. | reverse complement strand
CAATCCAGGAGAAAAAGAGTGCCGCGGGAATTACCGCGGGCGGATAAAACCGGGCGATAAGCGCCACGGCAAGGCCGTTCCAGCCAAGCCCGGAAGAAAATTCCTTTACCGTCCCGTAGTAAGTACCGAACACCGCAAGGCCGCCGGCCAGCCCATACAGGGCACCGCTCAGAAACATGGCAAGAACCGTGTTCAGCGCGGTGTTGATTCCTCCGTAGCGGGCAAAGGTTTCATTTGCGCCCGCCATGCGAATCTCGTAGCCCGGCCTTGTCCGCCCAAGGAAGAACTGCGTCAGAACAACCGCCGCAAGGGCGGCAAATACCGCCGCGCTGAGATTTGAGGGCGGCAGTATCAGCGGAAGCCTCAGGGCCGCCGCGATTTTTTTTGTCGACTGAAGATTGGTTTCGGGATCGTGGAAGGGCCCGTTTACCAGATAGTTGACGATAAGGGTCAATATATTGGAAACAAGAAAAGTGGTGATAAGCTCGCTGGTGTTCCACCGGGCCTTGCAGAAACCGGAGAACCCCGCGGCGGCCCCGGCAAAGCAGGCGCCGGCAAAAAGCGCAAGAACGCCGCCGAAGATTCCCAGCGGCGCGAGGACAAGGGCGCAGACGGTGGCGGTAAAAGCGCCGGCGTAAATCTGCCCCTCTCCGCCCAGATTAAAATGACCGCCCTTCATGGCGATTGAAACGCCGAGACCGCCAAAGGCCAGAGGAATGGCGCTGTTCAGCATATTGCCGAAGTTGTAGAGATTTCGGAAGGGGCCGAGGAAAAAGAAACGCAGAGTTCTGCCCGGCGTTTTACTGAGAAGAAAGGCAAGGACAACCAAAACCAGAAGGGCGGTGATCGGAATGAACAGGATCCCTCCCCAGGCGGCCGCCCCGGAACGAAGCGCGCCCGCAAGGTTGTCCGGCAGGCGTACCGCCGGAGGCCCGCCGGCAGAGACCGGCGAATATTCGGGACGGCGGCGTTCCGGAAGACCGGAAAAGAGGCGGCGGAATTTTTTCCGGAACCGCTTCAGAAATAATCCGTACCACGCTTTCACATTTCCCTCTGCTTTAATCCCATCATGCAGGCGCCGATTTTTTCTTTAAGATCCTGCATGCCGGAAGATCTGTCCCCAATCTGAAATTCGCCGGCGGCCCTGCCCCGGTACATCACGATGACGCGATCCGCCAGCGCAAGAATTTCATCAAGGTTGGTAGAAATAAGGATCACCGCCGCTTCCCTTCCGCGGAGCGCGGCGATTTTGCCGTGTACAAAGGCGGCCGCCGCAATGTCAAGCCCCCAGGTTGGTTCGGAAAAAACAATATAATCCTCGAACTGTTCAATTTCACGGGCAAGGATCAATTTCTGAATATTCCCGCCCGAAAGTATGCCCGCGGGATCGGAATCCTTTCCGACAATGCGATAGCGGCGTATCAATTCCCGGGAAAAATTTTTTACCCTTTTCCGGTTCATAATGCCGCCCCGAAAAAATTCCCCGCGCCGGTTTATTATCATGTTCTCATCCACCCTGGCGGCCTGGGCGCTTCCCACATTGAGCCGGTCGGCGGGCACAAAGGCAAGCCCCTGCCCGCGAAGGCGGCGTATATTGAGCCGGGAAATATCCCTTCCGCGCCGGAGTATCCGCCCCGACGCGGGGTGAATAAAACCGCCCAGCGCCGCCTCCAGTACGCCCAGGCCGTTGCCCCCAACGCCGGCAAAGCCGAGTATTTCTCCGGGTTCCACGGCAAAGGAAAGCTTTTCAAGAAGCGGCCGCGCCTGGCCGCGGCGCAGCACCGTTACGTTTTCAAAAGCGATTGCCGGGGCAATGCCCGCCGCGTCCGCAGACCCGGCAGTCCGCGTCGTACCCGGCGCTGCGGGCCCGGCGGTAAAGTCCGCGCCGCCGATCATCATCCGCGAAAGATCGCGCTCATCAATTTCCGAAGTATTGCGGACGCCGGCCAGTTTTCCTTTCCGCAGTACCGCAACCCTGTCCGATATAAGCTTTATCTCTTTAAGCTTGTGGGTGATAAGGATAAGGGATTTGCCGTTTTGGGCAAGCGTCCTGAGGGTGCCGAAAAAGGAACTTGTCTCCTGCCCGGTCAGCACCGAAGTCGGCTCATCAAGGATGATGATATCCGCGTTCCGGTAAAGTATACGGCATATTTCGGCCTGCTGCATTTCACCGACGGTAAGGTTTTTTACCGGCCTGTCCGCCTCGATGGAAAAATGATGGGCCCGGATAAGCGCCGCCGCCTCGGTCTCGGCTTTCGTTCTGTCGTAAAAAAAGAATCCCCTGCGCGGCTCAAGCCCCATCACTATGTTTTCCGCGACCGTATATTCGGGGAAAAGCGTAAACTTCTGATGAACCATGCCGATACCAAGCCTGCGGGCGGCGAGGGGCGAATCAATAAACGCCCTTTCCCCGCGGATAAAAATTTCTCCGACGTCGGGAGTCTCAAGGCCGCAGAGTATCTTCATGAGGGTTGTTTTCCCCGCGCCGTTCTCGCCGGCAATGCAGAGAATCTCCCCCTTTTCAAGATCAAGGCTTATGTTGTTATTGACCCTGTTCTTGCGTCCGGGATACGCCTTGCTGATACCCCGTAACTCTACAACCGTCGGTTGTTCGACTTTCAGTCGTTCGCCTGCCGGTTCGGGGACGCCATTTTTCACAGGGGCGGGATTGTGTAATCAACGCGGCCTGAGCGGATATCGTTCATAAAGGAAGCGAACTTTTCCCGCACCGGCGCGGAGACATGATCGTAATATCCGGGATCATCGGCAATGAAGTCAAGATACCCTTCCTTTACTCCGACGGTACGGGATGTTCCGTACCGGATCTTTCCGGCAAGAAAGTCGGCGAGAATTTCCTCGGTTAGTTTTTTCTGCTCCATAAGTCCGCAGCCGACAATTACTCCGGGGGCAAGATCGTATTCGTTGGTATTGTGAAACACCACATAGGCGCCGCGATCCTTTGCGGCGCGGATTACCCCCTGGGACGCGCCGCCGGCAATTACGGCGAATACGTCAACGCCCGAATCGATCATGCTTAAAGCAAGGTCGGCGGCCTTGTTTGCGTCGTACCAGTTGCCGATTACCCGGAAATCCAGGCTTATCCGCGGATCAACGCGGCGGGCGCCTTCAAGAAAGCCCGGCACAATGTGCTTGTCCAGAAGGGGATATTCCTGGGCGGCTACAAAGCCGATCCGTTTTTGGGGTCTGTCGCCGGTCATATCGCCTGACGCTATCAATCCCGCCAGATAGCCGAGGTAGAGGGACTGTTCGTACTGGTTGTAAAGGTAGGTGCTTATCCGGGGGTTCCCTTCGTACCGGGCGTCGGTGATGATAAATTTCTGATCGGGGAATTTTTCCCCCACCCTGGCGCATATCTCCGGCAGGGAAGGATTGGAACCAAGCACCAGATCGTATTCACCGCTTGCGACTAACGATGTAAGCTGCTCTTCCCATTCGGCCTGGTTAAAACCGGCTTCGTATATTTTTACCCGCACGCCGCCGTGTTCCGCGGCAAAGGATTCGGCGCCGGCAGCCAGGAGTTCGTAGGGGGGGCTGCCCGCCACCACGCCGGTTATATAGACCAGCACCGAAAGATCTCCGGGGTTTTTCGGCCCGGGATCCTTCGTTCCCGCGGCAAAAAGCGGACAGCTTAAAAGCTGGGTAAAAAAGATGACAAG
>JAISAK010000345.1 GCA_031266695.1 Treponema sp. | reverse complement strand
CGATTCGGCGCGGGCCGCGTCCTGCGCCAAAGCCCCGCGGGCAATGTCGATAAGCTGGTCGGTAAGACCCGAAAAAGCAGAAACTACTACCGCCGCGGTTTTGCCCGCGTGTTCCTTGTCTTTAAGAATTTCAATAATCCGGCTTATCGCTTCAGGATTGCCGACCGAAGTGCCGCCGAATTTTAAAACAAACATGTTTTTTTCCTCTCTGCGGGGCAAATGGTACTATATTTTCATTTTTTTTTATAGTAGTATAATGGCTGATATGATTGCCATTTTAATTGTTTTTTCATCATCCGCTATTTTTTCAGTAATAGCGGTTGCTTTAATACTTCAACTCTCCCGGAAAAAGGCCTGGTATGACAAGGTAGATGACAGAAAAATACACACCGGCGAAATCCCCCGGCTGGGCGGCATAGGTTTTGCCCTCGTCTTTATAGTAATGGCGGCCCTTGTCGGTTTTTTAACGGGAAAAAACGATTCGGCTTTCCGCTTTCTTCCCTGCCTCGCGGCCCTTGTCATTATTCTGATTTTCGGCGTCCGGGATGATTTCAGACCGATGGCGCCCAGGTACAAGCTCCTTACCCAGTTTCTCGCGGCCCTGTGCATAGTTATTCCCGGCTACACTTTCAAGCGGGTTTCGTATTTTGAAACGGGCCTTTTTTTCAACCTCGGGATGCTGAGTTATCCGCTTACTTTTTTCTGGATAGTGGGACTCATTAACGCGATAAATTTTATCGACGGCATTGACGGTCTTGCGGGGGGGCTTTCGGCCATCATAGCCCTGACCTTCGCCTGTATTTTTTACTTCTATGCCGAAACGCCGTCGGCCGTTCTGTTCTGCGTCGGTCTTTTGGGGGTTATCCTGGGCTTCATGGTATTCAACGCGCCCGTTCCGGGGGCCAAAATTTTTATGGGCGACGGGGGAAGCCAGTTTCTCGGCCTTACCCTTGCCCTGCTGCCCCTGCTTGACGGAGGAAACACCCGGGCGGCTCTGCCCCTTCCCTACGCGGCCGCGCTTCTGGCCATACCTATTTTCGACACCATCGCCGCGGTCTGGCGGCGGATTCGGGACAAAAGGCGGATTGACAGTCCCGACAAGGCCCATATACACCACAAATTGATGAACCTGGGCCTTGACGCGCGGGGCGTAGACACGGTTCTCTGCGCCCTGCAGATTGTCCTGGGTATTCTTGTGTTCATTGCCGTAAAGCTGGAGGGATGGTCTTCCGTTTTCGTTTTGGCCGCCACCTATCTGGTTAACATTGTTTTCTTTGTTGCTATACACTACCTGAACCGCTGGGTTACAAGTTCGGGAGCCCGCGGCGCGGATTCGGACGCGGCATAAGGCTGAATTCCGGGCGCGGCGCGGCGCCTTGAGCGGAGGCTGTGATTTATGGTACCAGGGAATTCCGCGGCTCGCTGCTATTTTGACTGGGCCGCCACCGCCATACCCGATTCCCCGTCCGGCCGCGCCGTTCCCTTCGGCAATCCGTCCTCCCCCTACCGGGAGGGCCGCGAGGCAAGGGAAGTTCTGGAAGAAGCCCGGCGCCGCTGCGCGGTGGTTCTCGGCGTTAAGCCCGAAACCCTTTATTTTACCTCCGGGGGAACCGAAGCAAACGCCATTGCCCTTCATTCGAATCTGCTGCGGCGTTCCGGCGGCAGGATTCTCGCGTCGGCGGCGGAACATCCTTCGGTCGGAAAAAATTTCGAAGTGCTGCGGCGGATGGGCAAAGAGACGGGTCTTATTCCCGTTGAGAGCCTCGGCATGGTGAGCCCCGGGGGCCTCAAAAAAATCCTGGAAAAATACGGGGACTCCCGTTTCGCCGCCGTCATGGCGGTTAACAACGAAACCGGCGCCGTGACGGACATGGCGGCGCTGCGGGATGTCTTCAGAAACAGGGCCGGCGCGCCGGTGCATATTCACTGCGATCTCGTTCAGGCTGTGGGAAAAATCGTTCCGGACATTCCCGGCTGGGATCTTGATTCCGCCTCCTTGAGCGCCCACAAGATCGGCGGCCCCCGGGGTGTGGGAATCCTCTATCTCCGCCGCCCCGTGGAAACGGTCTACGCCGGCGGCGCGCAGGAGGGCCGGGTCCGGCCGGGTACCGAAAACACCGCGGGAGCCCTTGCCCTTGCCGAAGCCCTGGAAAACCACGCCCTGCCCGAAAAGGTGCGGGAAGCCCGAGGCCCCGCCCTCAGGCGCTTCAAAAAACTTATCGGCGGCCTCGGATCAATGAACCGCTGTGTCCTTATCCCTCCCGCGCGGGGGGAAGAGGACGATAATTTTTCTCCCTATATTTTGCAGGCGGCCTTCAGGGGCATCCCCGGCGAGGTGATGGTCCGCGCCCTGGACGATTCGGGTTTTGCCGTCTCCACCGGCTCCGCCTGTTCTTCGGCTTCCGCGGGAAGGCCCGTGCTTGAAGCTATGGGAATTGAAAAGGAGCTGAGCCTTGAAGGAATACGAATCTCCCAGGGGTGGTCAACCACGGATGAAGAAACAGACCTGCTGCTTGCGGCAATCGAAGAAATTCTGAAATTTCTCTGACGGGGGATCGGTCTGTGACAAAGGTGTATCTTCTGAAACCCGGAGAGCTTACCCTCAAGGGGGGAAACCGGGAATTCTTTGAAGGGGTTCTCAAACGCAATCTCGCGCGGATGTTACACGCAACAAAGGCGCGGGTGGAAACAAGGGAAGGACGCTTTTTTGTCCATTGCCCGGAGGAAGACTGCGGGGCCGTTGAAGAAAGCCTTGACCGCCTTTTCGGAATAGCCGGCTGGGCAAAAACCCAAAAGGTCGAAAAGAATCCCGGCGGGGTGATTGGGGCCTGCGTGGAAGAAGGAAGGGCCCTTGCGGCCTCGGGCTGTAAAACCTTCAAAATAGAAGCGCGCAGAACCGACAAGAGTTTTCCCCTCGATTCCTACGCCCTGCGGGTTCAGTGCGGAGAGGCGGTGCTGAAGGAAGTTCCGGAGCTTGCGGTGAATGTCAAAAAACCCGACGGCGTCATCGCGGTGGAAATTCGGGAAAAGGCCTATATTTACGGCGGAGTCCGCAAGGGCCTTGGGGGGCTGCCGGTGGGGACGGCCGGCAGGGGGCTGCTTCTCCTTTCCGGGGGCATCGATTCGCCTGTGGCCGGCTTTATGATGGCAAGCCGCGGCATGGGAATAGACGCGGTGTACTTTCACGCCTGGCCCTATACCTCCGCCGGGGCACGGGAAAAGGTGATCCGCCTTGCGGAGCTTATCGGTTCCTACTGCATGGGTATCCGGCTTCACATAACGGGGTTTACCAAAATGCAAAAGCGGATTAAAGAGCGCGCTCCCCTGCCCTGGACAACGGTTCTTCTGCGCATGGCTATGATGGACTGCGCGGAGCGCATCGCGCGCAGGACAAAGTGCAAATGCCTTATCACGGGGGAAAGCCTTTCCCAGGTGGCAAGCCAGACAATAGAAAATTTAAACTGCACCCAGAGCGGAACGGGTCTGCCCGTCCTGCGCCCCCTTATCGGCATGGACAAGGACAGCATTATCAGAAAGGCCGAAAAGATCGGCACCTATACAATTTCGATACTGCCCTATCAGGACTGCTGCGTTCTCTTCAGCCCGCCCCACCCGGTTCTTCGGGGGGACAGCGGGGAAGCGGCAAGGCTCTACGAATCCCTTGAACCGGAAGA
>JAISAK010000311.1 GCA_031266695.1 Treponema sp. | reverse complement strand
GAGGAGTGGAAAAACAAAATTCCCGAATGGGCGCGCCGGTTTTTCCCGATAACGGGTTCTACCTGGAACGAAAACGGATACACCGTCTGCTGGAAAAATCACTGCAAAGTTTTGCCACGATTATGACTGCCGGCGAAGGCTACGGCAAGACCTATGCGACCGCTTCTTTTCTGCGCAACCGGCCGGAAAAAATCATCTGGGTACAGCTTTCCGACCTGGATAATAATCCCTGGCACTTTTGGGAGAGTTTAACCAAGGCCATCAGTCTCCGGCAACAGAACGCAAAAAAAATATATGAAGAAATTGGATTTCCCGAAACGCACCGGGATATCCTCCGTTATCTCTCGATTGCGGAAAAATTATCGGCCGGGGATAAGTACATCGTCGTCCTGGACGATTTTCACCTGGTTCACGCAAAGCCGGTTCTCTATTTTATGGAACAGAAATTGGCTTCTCCTCTTGCAAACCAGAACCTTTTGCTGATTTCCAGGAACGAGCTGCAGCTTAATACCATTCCTCTTTTATCCAAAGGCTATTTGAACAAAATCGGCGCCGAGGATCTGCGCTTTAACGAAGAAGAAATCGCCGATCTCTTCAGGATCGGCAATATTGAAGTCAGCCCGGAGGAGCTGAGGGATATCTACAACGACACCGAAGGCTGGGCGCTGGCGGTAAATTTCCTTGCTACCGAGATGAAGGGACAGGGAAAAAGCTATACCCGGCAGCTCCTCAACACCGGAGTGGTAAGGGCCATACTTGACCGCACTTACAAAAAGATGAAGGCCCCGCTCCAAAAATTCCTCCTGGAAATTTCATTTTTCGAACAATGGCCAAGGGAAATCCTGGAAAATATCGCGGGCGATCCGAAGATTATCACCGAGATGGAACACCTCGGTTCCCTTATCCGTTACGACCAATACCTCCACGGGTATCATATTCACCGTATTGTCCTGGATTACCTCAGGGAAAAACAGGGAGAGCTTTCCGGGGATGATATAAAGAGGTCGTCTACCCTGGCGGCCGAGTGGTGTCTCCGCAACAACCTGCCTATGGACGCCGCCCTTAACTATGCGCGCGCCCAAAACTACCGGGAACTTATCAATATTATTTACAGCTTCCGGCCGATTATGCCCCGGCCCGTAACGGTCTTTCTGCTGGACATATTGGACAGACTCAAAAAAGACGGAAACCAGGACGAAGATGACGAGGATTTTCTTTTTCTGTACCACGTAATGTATCCGCGGCTTGATATGAACATGGGGCGTTTTGAGGAAGCTTTTAGCGGATGTCGGGCAAGCATTGCTCACTTTGAAGCCCTGCCGCCCAGCCCTCTAAGCTCCCATATCCTCACCGGCTGCTACCTGAACCTGGGCAACCTTGGCATACTTACCGCCCGATTCACCGGCTTTCATTTTGAGGCGGATTGCTTTATCCGGGCGAACTATTACTATATGCGCCACCCCAGAATTTTTCAGGGCCCCTCGACCAAGGTGAATCTTCCCTCCTATTATATTACCCAGATAGCCTATCCCGCAAAAGCGGGGCAGTTCGAAGAAGCTATTGAAAATTTCGAGCGGGCGGTGTCCCACGCGGCTTACTGTTTTAACGGCTATCTGTACGGGGTAGACGATCTGGCCAAGACGGAACTTTCCTATTTCAGGGATAATCTGAACGACGCGGAGTGGCATGCCCGCCGGGCGATATTCAAGGGACGGGAAAAGGAGCAGTATGCAACGGAGAACCGCGGCATCTTCTACCTTCTCAGAATAGCGCTTCACGGCGGGGAGCCTGCAGACATCGAAGCGCTCTGGAAACAGCTTGACGACCAGCTTGAAATACCGGAGTACCGGGACAGTCAGACCATCCACGACATTACAAGCGGCTGGTTCTACGCCCACATCGGCGAGGCCGAAAAGGTTGTCTCCTGGCTGCAAAATGAATTTGACGATGACGATAAAAGTAATTCCATATTCCGCAACTACGAAACCCTGGTAAAGCTGAAATACCTGTACGCCGCCAAACAGTACGAAAAAGCCCTGCTCGTTCTGGCAAAAGAAGAAAACAGAAGGGGGCTGAAAAGTTTTCTCCTGGGGAAGATAGAGCTTGACTGCCTTGAGGCTGTAATCCGGCATCAAACAGGCGACAGGGAAGGGGCGCTGAAAAGCCTCGAAAAAGCCTGGGAAGCCGCCGCCCCCAATTCCCTGACCATGCCTTTTATAGAGCTGGGCGACGATATGCGCCTCCTCATCTCCGAGGCCCTGAATGACGGGGGCTGCGCAATTCCCCAGGACTGGCTTGAATCCATACGGAGCAGGGCCTCCGCCTACGGGAAAAAGCTTGCCCTGGCCACAGAACGGTACCACAGGGAAAGTCCCGGCGGCGGGGACGACAAAGAATCCGAAGAGGTTTCCGTTTTTCTTACCCGGCGGGAGACAAAGATCCTCACGCTGCTGTCCCAGGGTTTCAACAGAGACGAAATTGCCGAAAATATCGGAATTTCCGCCAATAATGTCAAAAACAGCATACACGAAATATACCGGAAGCTTGGCGCTATTAATCGGGCCGACGCGATACGAATTGCCGCCGATATGAGGTTCATCAGAAACAAATCCAGCGATCCGTTTTCAAAAATTTGAAACCTGCTCTAAATCTCCCAAAAAAAATAGAATTTTATCCGAAAGGGTGTATTGCGTCTAAAACAGTCCTCTATAATGACATACTGGAGAATGTATAAAAAATATGAATAACCTAACGATTTATAAAAACCCTGAAACAGGGGAAGAAAATGTTACGGAAGACACAATAAACCGGCAGGCAATAGAATCCATACTTGCCAAGGCCGGGGAATTGCTGAAATTCTATGAGCAGGCTACGGGCTGCACCGTAACGGTGCTGGATCAAAACGGTAATATGGTCACCGCGCCAAATAAACACACGCTGTTTTTCTGCGCTCTCTGCCGGAAATTTTATCCGGATCAGCAGCGGCAATGGAAAGACGACGAATATCCCTGCACCTACATTTTCCGGGAAGCGGTAAACGTCGCCCAGCGGTTAAGCGGCTCCTACATTTCCATGTGTAAAATGGGTTTTGCCGACTGGATAAGCCCTGTTTATTCCCACGGGCGCCTTGCGGGCTCCCTTTTCGCCGGACGGGTTCTTGGTATTGAGCGGGAAAAAGTCGTGGAAAACATCCTCCGGGCAAGCGGGGGAAAGCTGACGGAAAGCCAGGTTCGAAAATTTCTTGAGGGAATGCGGGAAGCGAACTATGAGGAAGTAAAGGCCTATGCCCAGATGCTTCTGATATGCGCAAAAAAAATTTCCGAAAGCGGTGAAGATACCCACAAAACCAGCCAACCCTTTGCCGATACCGAATTCCAGCCTGAAATCCTGACCCCGGACTGGGCTTTTTTATCATGGAACGGCATGGAAGCGGAGGAACAGACCGGCTTTCTGGAAAACGAGAGGCTGCTTCTGGCAAGCCTCCGCCGGGGCGACAACGAAGAAGCCAGAAAAATTTTAGACCGCATGATCGCCGCCCTCTCGGAGGCAAGCAGCGGGAATTTTGAGTTTTTCCGGGTCCACGCAATACAGTTGGTGGTACTCCTGTCCCGCATCGCCCTCAAGCAGGTCTGTCCCGCCGATCCTTCAAAGGCAGGCTCCGGAACCGGCGACTGCGAGGTTCCGTCAAAGACTTGCGAACACGTCGAGATTCTCGAAGCAAACAACTATTATCTTAAAAAAATCGAGGAATGCCGGCAGGCAAAGGAACTTACGGAGATTCTCGACGCTTTTCTTGACCGGATGTCGGGAATAATGTTTTCTTTCCACGGATGCCGTCATTCTTCGGCGCTGCGCAGGGCCGAACGGTTCATTTGGGAAAATTACACGCGGAAGATAAGTCTGCAGGAAATAGCCGAGGCGTCGGGGCTTTCGGCCCCCTATTTCAGTACTATTTTTAAGGAAGAAATGGGGGAAAATCTTTCTAATTATCTGAACCGGCTTCGCGTGGGAAAAGCACAAAACATGCTTACCGGGACGGAATTTACGCTCTGCGAAGTGGCGGCGGCCTGCGGTTTTGAGGATCAAAGCTGGTTCTCCAAAATATTTAAAAACTACACCGGAATAAGCCCCGGGAAGTATCGTGAATCCGGGGGCAACATTCCCCCCGAAAAAAGCACGGATTAAGGTGAAAAATCTTTCATTCATCAAAAAACAGTACAATACATCTTTCCTAATAATGCCTATCATCAAAAGTAGATTGAGGAGCATCATGCGGGAAGAAGAAATAACGGGGACTGGCGAACCGGCAGCAAAGAGTACACATTCCGTTCTTGTTAAGGCCTATAAGTTAATATCGGCCTACGCGCAAGCCACAGGAAGCATGGTTTGTGTTCATGATCAAAACTATATGCCCATTCCGGAGATGTTCAGTGATATAATCTCGGAAAAGAACATCTGTCTGTATTGTACCAAATATCGCAGGGGAACGATAGTTAACAAGCTTCAGGACCTCCACGCCAATCCCTGCAACGATCTGCACATTAATGCGATGAAAGAGGCTACCAACCACGGCAATTCCTATACCTATACCTGCGAACTTGGTTTTGTGTTCTGGACAAGTCCCATTTACCTTAACGGGGTATTTGTCGGTTCCCTGCTCGGAACAGGGTACATTGCCAAGGATCTTACGGAGGCAAGCAAGCTGCTCAGCCGTTACAGCAGGAATGAGATATCGGAAGAAGAATTCCGTTCCAAACTTTCCGATTTTCCCAGGGGCGATCCGGAAAAAATAAAGGCCCTTGAAGAGCTGCTCCGCATCTGCGCCGAATCGCTTTCTTCGGGCGGCGCGGATTATCACGAAACCTCAAGAAGGCGCGCCGGGCAGCAGGAAAGGCTCTCTTCCCGCATTGAAGAGCTGAAAATACAATACCCTGCCGGGTCGGAGGCGCCCGGTTATCCCTTTGACAAAGAACAATCGCTCCTGGCCGCGCTGCGCCGGGGCGAAAACGAAGCCGCCGGGGAGTTATTAAATGATATAATGGCGACCCTCGTTTTTTCCAATAAAAACGATTTCCGGTACATTCAGTTTCGCGCGGTAGAATTGGTTGTACTTCTTTCCAGGGCGGACATCAATCCCGGTCATACGGACAAGTCCCTGCTTGTTACAAATAACTATTACATCAAACAAATTCAAGAATCGAAAAACGTTGAAGAGCTGACTGATGTGCTGTACTCCATTCTGGATCGCAAGGCAGGACAAATCCTTTCCTTCCAGGGCGTCCGGCACGCTTTTGCCCTGCGGAAGGCGGAGCGTTACATTCTTGAAAATTTCAGCCGTAAAATAAGCCTCCAGGAAATTGCCGGCATTTCGGGCCTTTCGGCCCCCTATTTCAGCACTATTTTCAAGGAAGAACGGGGGGAAAACCTTTCCAAATACCTCAATCGCCTGCGCGTTGAAAAATCAAGCCGCATGCTTCTTAACACGGATCTTTCTTTAAGCGAAATTGCCAGCGCCTGCGGCTTTGAAGACCAGAGCTGGTTCTCAAAAATCTTTAAAACCCACATGGGCATAAGTCCCGGAAAATACCGAAGCCAGGGCGGAGTTACGGTATCCGAAATTTCCGAAAATAATGTATCGAAGGATTATTTAAACAAGCTAAATCAATAGGGTTCTGCGTTTACGCCTTTTTCGCGGCGGCCGGCCGAATGACCGGATCCCCCGGTTCACCGCGCGAAAAAGCGCAGGCGCGTCTTGCCGCGTCCGCGGGCAGGGTAGCAAAGGCGCAGTAGTCTTTCATCTCTATTTCGTCCACCAGCCGCCCCGGCACGCCTCCCGCGCGCGTAAGAAGGGCCGCTACATCCTGCGCGTTTGCCCCGTGACGGCGTCCCAGGCCTACATAAACCCGCGCGCCGCCGCCGTCCGCAAGCTCCCTGCGCCGGTTAATTCTGCCGGCGCGATCTTTGCGGCTTTGCGTGTCATAACCCGGCAGGCCGGTCTTCCTCCCCGAAAGCCCGCGGCCCGCTGCGCCGGGACGGCCCCGTTCCCTGCGTCCCCTGCCGAATTTCTGGTTCGCAAAGCCCGAATTCGATGTTTCCCGAAAATCTTCCTCGGAGAATTCGGTTACCGGCCCGTAACGCGAAGGATCCAGTTCCTGGCCGTAACTCAGGCTGAGCAGGGCTTCCACCGCGCGCTCGGCGCCGAGCCGCTCAATAAGCTGCCGGCACACTTTGGCAAGATACGGCGAGGCTGTTTCCGTACCGGCTCCGCCGGCGGCGCCGGCGTCCGCGGCGGCCGCTTCGACAAGCGTTCCGGCCGTAACGGCGGCGTCATTCCCGGCGCCATCCGCGTCCGGGGGCGGCGGCGCTTCTTCCTGCCCGGGCAGCACGGCCAGCGCCTCGGAAACTATGCGCCGCCGCAGGGACTTCATCACCGCTTTGACCGAGGGAACCTTAAGCCAAAGTATGCCGCTTCCAAGGCTGCGCTCCGTGCTGCGGGAAAGGTGGCTGATGCGGCCGCGCTCGGCGGGGGTGGCGAGGCTTATGGCAAGGCCCCGGCGGCCCGCCCTGCCTGTACGGCCGATGCGGTGTATGTAGGTTTCCCGATCGTTGGGAAGATCCCAGTTGATCACATGGGTAAGCCCCTCAATATCAATACCCCGGGCAGCAACGTCGGTGGCCGCGAGTATGGCCGCCCCGCCCGACGCGCCGGAACCTTCAACACGCCGGAGCCTGAAACGCCGCAGGGTACGCTCGCGTATTTCCTGGGACAGATCTCCGTGGATAGCTTCGGCAGGATAACCCGCCTCCACAAGCCGCCGGGCAAGCTCGTCGGTCTCCACCTTGGTGGCGCAAAAGACAAGGCCGTAAAAACGCTCGGCGCCGTCTATAATCCGCCTGAGGGCTTCAAGCTTGTCTTCCCTTTTGATCATAACGCAGAACTGATCAACCGCGGGCTTTTCATCTTCCGGCGCGGAATCCTCAAGAATATCAACATCCCCAATATATTCGCGTATCACCTTCAGGATCGGCTCGGGCATGGTGGCGGAAAAAAGGCTTATCCTGAGGGGAGGCTTTTCGCCGGCCGGAAAATCCCCCGAAAAATCCCGCCGGGGTTCCGGGCCGGGCTGCGAAGATTCCCGGGAAAGCCCTTCCGGGGACGGCGGCGGAGCCTGCCGCCCGGTTTTTACCGCGGCAAGGATCTTCTCCACGTCCTCAAAGAAACCCATATCAAGCATCTCGTCGGCCTCGTCAAGGACGAACCAGTCCACGGCGGAAAGGTTCAGCACCTTCCGATCCATTAAATCCATAACGCGGCCCGGGGTTCCCACAACAATTTCCGTTCCCCGCTTCAAGTCGAGGATCTGGTTTCTGATGGAAGCCCCGCCGTAAACCGTGACAATACGGGGATAGGCATTGCTTACAAGGGAGGCGATCTCCCGGGAGACCTGGAGGGCAAGCTCCCGCGTGGGAGTAAGAACAAGCGCCCGGGGGGAACGGCCCGCTTTCGTGATTTTTTCAATCAGGGGAATGCCAAAGGCCGCGGTCTTCCCCGTGCCTGTCCGCGCCTTGACTATAAGGTGTCCCTCGTCCGCAAGGAGCCGCGGCAGGGCAAGGGCCTGTATGGTGCTGGGTCTGGTAAAGCCCTTGCGGGCAAGGGCCGCAAGCATGGGTTCGGATAAACCGAAAGACGAGAAAAGACAGTCATTGTCGCTGGTCATAAATTCCTTTACAAAAGAGGAGAAGCAAGAAGCTTTCCCAAAAACCGAAGTTTTGGGAAAGCTGCCTTTTTGCGGACGACATGCGTAACCGGGATTGCGGCGCGGTTAATTTCCGCTTGCCCCTTCCTGCCCCGGAATGACAGAAAGCTCCGTTTCCCTGTCAAAGTAGC
>JAISAK010000266.1 GCA_031266695.1 Treponema sp. | reverse complement strand
CGACGCCCCCTTCGGAGCGGGGGAATCGGCGGAGCGGCTGTCCGCCCGGACGGTACTGAGGTAATCGTTGATCCTTATCTTGTACCCCATGGGAATTCCGGAATCGTAAAACTGTATAGCCAGGGCTATCAGTTCTTTTTTCCCTTCCACGTTTTCGGATCGGACAAATTTTCCCTTTAGCAGAAAACTTTCGGGGGGATCGTCAAAGCTGATACGCATACTCGCTTCCCGGTCGACAAGAAATTTAGCCACCCCAATCATAATCAGCTTTGCGCCGGAGAAAGAAATATCCCGCAGAATGCAGCGGCGCGGCACTCCCTCTATAAAAACCGCGATTTCCTTTGATACTATATTGAGCTTTCGCAGGGATTCGGAAGTAACAAGTATGCGCTCCTCCCGCCTCTTGGCGGAATTTACATTGGCGTCCAGAAGCCGCCCCATAATTTCGATAAGATCATCGGGCGGCCGCTGGGTAAACTGGATCGTGAAGGTCGCCACGTCCTTTGAACTCCCATAGGGAGAGAAACCCAGCACCCGGGCGTTTACAAAAAACGTCACCGGATTCCCCTTGTCCGGGGACTTGAAGCAATACCGCAGGCTGACGTAGTTGTTGGCCTGCTGCAGCTTTTCGACCAGCCCCGATTTTATATTGGCCACGACTTTCGCGCCCTGAAAAGAGGAGGAATAGATTACGCAGGGCCAAAAATCACTTACACATTTAAGGTGTACCTGCTGGGCAATAAGCCCCGTAACCTGAATAATCTCTTTGGTAAAAGTAACGTCGATTCCCTTGAATCGTTCGTAATAGACTGATATTTTTTGACTGGTTACAACACCCATTGATACTAATATAAGGGTCTTTGGGAACCGCGTCAATGAACAACAGGCTTCACCCACTTCCCTCCGGAGAAAAATTTATAGCCCGCGCTTATTCTGACATTGGGGCCGCCGGTCAGGCCCACAAGTTTTGGGTCCGGGGAGTTAAACTGGGCTTTGGTCATTTCAAGGGCGCCTGTTTCATACTCGGTCATCAGCCTGAAGCCGAACAAAACCTCGGCCCGCAGGAAGAAGGGCCCCCAGATGTAGTAATCCACCCCGGCGCCGATGTCGATCCAGAAAGAATTCCAGGCTGAAAGCGGGTAGGGATCGCCGTTCTTGTCCATGTCGGCCGCCAGTATGCCCCCGGTTCTGTCGTAAACCTTGTCCCCTTTGGGCTTCCGCCATTCGCGCAGGGCCACCTGGTATTCAATGCCCACCAGGGGAAAAAGGGAAAGCTTTTCGGTAACGGCAAAGGGGTATTTGCCCAAAAGCGTAAAACCAAGGAGCGTTTCCGTTCCCGTGCCAAGGTCATTGCTTACGCCGGCCCAGGGTTTCCCCCGGGGTTTAAAATCCATCGTTTCCCCGTAAGAATTCTGCCCGCCCTGGAGCAAAATCGTGAATTCCGCGTAGGTCGCGTCAAAAAAAAGACCCCCTCCGTAATTAAAACGATCCATGCTCTGGAGTGATTTTATGTCGCCGGGGTCGCCCGCGCTCATGCTGCCTTCGGATTCCAGGGTATATCTTGTAAAGGTGTAGCCCAAAAGCGCCTCCACGCCGGCGCTCAGGGAAAAATCTTCGGCGGCCAGGCCCGCTGCCAATACCGCGGCAAAAACAAAAGAGGCCAGTTTTTTCTTCATCGTCGATTACCGTCTCCTAAACTATGCTAAACAATACTACTAAAATATTGAACAAATTCTCATTTTCTGTCAATATAAACTGGAATTTTCCCGGAGAAAGGGATAAGTTCTAATCAGAGCCTGCTTATAATGTATATACATCGGGACAGGCTCTCCCCAAAAAGGGCATTTGCGCGCCCTTTTGTACAAAACGGGGGCAAATACAAACGATTTTTACCAGGAGAAGTGTAAAGATGAAAAAAAAGTTCTTTCTTTCAGGCATCGGAGTTGCACTGATTTTAGCGGGCCTTCTGGCTCTTACGGCCTGCCCCGAGAGCCCTGCTTCCGAGGAATCCGTAAGTCGAGTAGAGGTAACCGGCTTTCCGGACAAGGTAAACGGCAAACCGGCGTATAAAATCTTTGTCCAGGTTTCAAAAGGCATGGGCATAGAAGACGGTTATGTGGCAAAAGGGGGGAAGCTGATAAGCGGCACGAGCGCGGTGGTGGATCTTCTTGATCCCAACGGAAATCCCTGGGAAGGAAAAGGAACTTACAATGTAGCCGTGGTAATAAGCTCTGATGAGGTTACCAGTACAGACGATATTATGGTTATGGGGGACTACAAGTTGACGTCCCGGATTGGGTGGAATAGTCTGCCGGGGGATCTCAAGGCCATGAATATGACCCAGCAGATCCAGGACGTTTTTGAGGGCATAGTCTGCGCCGGGGAAGAGAAGGAGGTTAAGCATCCGGCGCAATGGATAGGCACCGATCAGCATAAGACGGTCTTTTTATTATCGAAGGCCGGATCGAAGGCCGGCAAGGACTTTTCCCTTAATTTGGGGAGAAAATTGGATTTACCGCGCCTGTTTCTGATTACCGGTACCTGGAATCTCGACGCCCGGAATAATGGTACTTATTATATACTGCTAAACCCAGACTTCAAGGTGGTGAATCATAATACCGGTGATCCCGTCGCGGCTGACTTTGAAAGCGACGCGAAAAAACTGAGTGGCAAACTGGTAAAGTTTGAGTATAACGCATCACTCAAGACGCTTAAGCTTTCATCGACCGATCCGGTGGCGGTAAAATTCTTTGGGACAGCCTCTCTCCCCCTCGAATTTATAGAATCCTGATGAACCTCCGGCGGGTAAAATGACGGCCCGGCGCGGAACCGGTTTGCGGGGCCTCTCCTTCGCGGGAGCGGCCCTGCTCGCGGTCCTGTTTGGCCTTTCCTGCGCGGGCATTTCTTCCGGAAGCCCCGGAACCGCCACGCGGGCGGAGGAACAGGCGGACGAGGCGGAGGAGCCGCAGTTTCCCCGGCGGATTGCTTTTGTTCCCGGGGAAATGGCCTTTGTTCCGGCCTCTTTCCCCGGCGTTTTAAGCGTTTCCGGTATCGGGCTTGTTACCCGGGAAGCCCGCGATTTGGGGAACGCCCTTGACGACGAGGAGCGGGATCTTCTTGCCGCGTCCTTTGCGGAGGCCTATATGGAAGGCGTCTTCCGGGGCCTTCCCCTTTCCGGCGTTCTCGGCGGGGATCACGTGCATAGCTGGCCCCGGTCCTCGCCCCTTGCCTGGGTGCAGAACTGGCGCGGCAGCGGCGGACGCTTCAATTCCTGGGGTGTTTCTTCGTTAATCCTCGCGGTACGGGGTCTTGCCCGCGGCAGGGTTTTCCTGGTACAGGGCGATATTCTTGACGCTTACGGACGAAGTTCCGGCCTTATGGGGGCTAACGGCGCCGCCGGTTACGGGGCTCCCCGGGGAAATGAATTTATCCATCAGGGCGGCGTTGCCCAGCGTTTTGACTTCGGGCTTATCGCCGTAGACGCGGAGGGGAATTTTGTTTTTACCCCGGAAGACCCTCCTTCCGTGACAAGGTCTGTTCCGGAAAGCGTCGGCCTCTTTGAGTCGGGCGGCTCCGTCGAGCGGATTCGGAACGCCTTTCAGTCGGCCTGGAAAACCGAAATCGACGGAGGGCTTTCTCCCGCGGAACCGGATACGCCCTTGTTTTATCTTGATTTTAACGACGCTCCCTGGATTTTGCCCCTCGATTCCGTGGATTTCTTGACGGAGAATCAGAGGGAGCTTTCGGAAGAGCCGGATTCCGGGCCGCCGGAACGGGATTCTTCCCTTGTTATCCGGGGGCTTTTCTATCAGGGCTTCGGCGAAGGCGGGATTCTTTTCATCCTTGCCGAGGCTTCCGTTGAATTAATCCGGGGGGATTCGGAGACAAGCCAGGAACTTCCCCTTTATTCCGTGCCGCTTGTTTCCCCTTTTCTTGAAGCCTTTCTCAGCGCCCCCGGGGTTTGCCTTTCCGGCGCCGAGTCTTTAAGCTCCCATGCCCTTCCCGCCGCCGGGCAGTATGACGAATTTGCCCGAACCTTGCTTGAGGGTATAGCCTTTTACGGCCTGCCCCTGGCCGGGCTCCAGCCCGCAAGGGAAGGGGAGACCCTGCGCTAGGTTCAGCGTTTTTCGCGGGGCTGGATGCTGGGAGCAGACAAGTAGGCGGATTCCGCCGGGTAAAAAGAGAAAGCGTAGAGCCGTTCAAGAATGCCGCTGATTTTTTCGCTGTAATAGCTGTCGGCCGCCCAGGTTCCCGTAAGCCCCCTGATGGCCGGCGAGGAACCGCGCCGGACAAAGCGAAAACGGGGGTCTACAAGTTCCCCGTTAAGGGATCCTTCGCTTGCGTAAGCCTTGAGGTGCTGTATATGGGCGCGGACCCCCGTGCGGGGGTCGGGAAATGCCAGTCCCGGCTGGCCGGGGCCGATTGATCCGAGGCCGCAGAAATTGTTCATGTCGGGAGTGACCAGTCCGCCGTAACGGAGAAAACCGGTCTCGTGACACATCTGGGCAAAGGCCACGTCATGGTTCACCCCCTCGGCCGCCGCCTCTTCGACGTAACAGTCCGCAAGGACGCGGACAAAGTCCCCGTCGGCCTGGGGGTTGTTCACTTCGAGAAAGCGGGTCAGCGCGGCCCGCGGAGCCCTGCCCGCTCCCATTATATATTCAGGCAGCTCCGGTCTTTCCGGCGCGGCGCCGCCTTCAGGCGGCGGCTTCGGGGCGGCTTCGGGGATTTGCGCGCCGGCCCCGGCTCCGGGGGCGGTTTCCGGAATCCGCGCGCCGGAAGCGCCGGCAGGCGGTGTTTTCGGCGCGGCTTCCGGGGCCGCCTGTACGCCGGCCGCGGCGCCGGGTCCTTCGCGCGCCGCCTCCTGCCTGGCCGGCGCGAGGGCGGTGCAGGAAGCAAAGAGCAGAGACAGCAGAGCGGCCGGCAGGGCGGGTATTATCCGGCGGGCGGCGTTCTTTAGCAATCGGGCGGCTGTGGCGGCCGCGTTTGTGTTGGTCCGTTTCATCTGAATAAATATCGGTATGGCGGGGACTTTTTTTACTTTTTTTCTGAAAAAGCCAAAGCTTTCTCAAAACTTCGGCTTTTTATTGAAGCGGGGAACAGGGACGCACCGTATAAGGGGTATGAATGATATACCCCATTCCGATTGTTCGGAGGAAGCAGCCCTGTCCTATCCGATGTCGGCGAAGGAACTTACGCAAAAAATACAGGATCTGCCCCCCGAAAAACGCCCCCGGGAACGGCTGTTAAGCAAGGGCGCTCCGGCGCTTTCCGATCTGGAATTATTGGAGATTCTGCTTAACACGGGGATTCCGGGCAAAAATGTCAATGTCCTTGCCGGGGAACTTCTCGATCTGCTCAATTCCGGCAAGGACATTCCCTCGGTAAAGGAGCTTTCCGGGCTTTCCGGCCTGGGGACAGGCAAGGCCTGTTTGGTGGCGGCCATGCTGGAATTTGGCAGAAGGCGTTATGGTTTTTTTGGTTCCGCCGTAAAGGGCCCGTCGGATATCTTTACCCTGATAAGGCATCACGCGGATCGGAAACAGGAGCGTTTCATCAGCCTTTCCCTGAACGGCGCCCACGAGGTTCTGGCGGTACGGGTAGTAACTATCGGCCTTTTGAACCGTACAATTGTGCATCCCCGGGAGGTTTTCGCGGACCTTCTCTCCGATCGCGCCGCGGCCTTTGCCGTTGCCCACAATCACCCGTCAGGCCGGCTTCTCCCTTCCACCGATGATGATGAGATTACCTGCCGTCTCGTGGAGGCCGCAAAAATCCTGGGGCTTCATTTTCTTGACCATTTGATTTTTTCGGAAAACACCTGGTGGAGTTACCGGCAGGCCGGAAAACTACAGGATGACTGACCAATAAGCTTGCGGCTCCCCGGGAAGCGCCGTTACAATGAACTATGCTCTGCGACGCCCACTGCCACCCTTTTGATCTCTGCCGGGTTTTCCGCGGCGCCGAAGAAGAACGCCGCGGGTTGGGAGTAGCCTGCGCGGCAAGCGCTACGGATCTTGGGGAGTTTGAATACAACGAAGGGCTTGCCGAAGCGGCCGCCGCCGCCGGGG
>JAISAK010000229.1 GCA_031266695.1 Treponema sp. | reverse complement strand
CTTCCTCCATTGTAAAAAGGCATACAAGGTAAAAGCTTCTGCCCCCGGCGGCACGAATGAAAGGAATATCTTCCACAGGGGGGCGGACCGTCTGCGCCTCGTGAAGGGGCGTTACTGGAAGAAGGTGACTGCGCCCGGCGCCCGATAATGACTGCCGCACCGAATAAAGGCGCGAGGGCTTTAGCCTGAGCAGCGCGCCGCGGAAGCGCCAAAGCCGCCATGTGAGGCTTCATATCTCGGCCTCTTACCTATTGTAAAAAATACATTCAAGAAAAGACCTCATACCCCCTTGGCCTTGCCTACCCGGCGACTTCTGGCCTCCTACAACGAAGGTTGATCGTCGAAGGGAGTAAAGCTATACAGCAGGGAACAAAGGCGTTCACGGAACAAAGTTGAGGAACATAGGAGCCGGGCAGGCAGGGCCGCTCGGGGTTTGATATCTTCTTGCATGTATTTTGCCCTGTAGACAAATTCGTCCTTATCAACAATAATATTAGTCAATTTCGTTTGGAGGAAATTTATGAAAAAGAACTTGATTTGTGTCTTTTTGATTCTGTTTTTGGCTTCCGGCCTTGCCTTTGCGGGCGGTTCCAGGCAGCCAAGCGGCTCCGGAACCCTGGCGGGAAAGGATATCTCTACCCTGGCAAGCTGGGGCGCGGCGGCGAAGGAAGCCTTCGGCGGACAGACCGTTACCGTCGCAATGGCGGCGCACCCTTCCACCGACGCTTTCCGCAGTATGGAAAGGGAATTCACCGATCTTACCGGCATCAGGGTTGTCTGGGACATTGTTGAAGAGGTAAGCCTCAAAAACAAACAGCTCCTGGATATTCAGGGCGCGGGCAGCTACGACGTACTTATGGTCGACGCTTTCTGGATGGCCGAATACGCCTCCAAGAACGTGCTGGAACCCATTCAGTCCTTCGCGGAAGACCCGGGCAAGACCCCGTCCTGGTTTGATTACAACGATATTATGCCCGCCTACCGGAACGGCATTGCCGGCTCCAACGGCGTCAACTACGGTATCCCCACCGCGGGCGAAACCCGCTTTATCGCGTACCGGACGGATCTTTTCAGCAAGTACAACAAGCAGCCCCCCAAAACAATGGATGAATTTCTCGAGCTTGCCCGCTTCTTCAACGGTAAGGACGGGGTCTACGGCGTTTCCATGCGCGCCCAGCGGGGCATTCACTTCGCTTCCGGCTGGATGAGCCTTATGTACAACTTCGGCGGCGGCTTCATGGATCAGGCGGCTCTGGCAAGGGGACAGGATGTGATTACCCTCACCACCCCCCAGACCATAGCTTCCCTCCGGTTCTATATCGATCTCCTCAGGAACGCGCCCCCCGATGTGGGAACCTACACTCACGAAGAGGCCCTGGGCGCTTACCTTTCGGGAAAGGCCGCCATGTGGCTTGACGCGACGGCCCTGGCAAACCAGATTACCAATCCCGCTACGTCCACCGTGGCGGACAAGACGGCCTTTGTGCCCACCCCCACCGGGCCTGCCGGTGACGGCGCGGCCCTTGCCGGATGGAACCTGGGCATTTCCCGCAAATCCTCCAAAAAGGACGCGGCCTGGGCCTTTATCACCTTCATGGCCAGCCGGCAGAAATCGGTTGACTATGTAAGGGCCGGAGGAGTCGCCACGAGGGATTCGGTTTTTGCCAACGCGGAACTCGCCGGCCTTAACCCCTCCTACCCCGCCCAAAAAGCGGCGCTTGTAGCGGCTAACGGTCTTGTTGAAAAAGGCCTCTCCTGGATTCCCCAGTCGGATCAGATCTACCAGATCCTGGACGTCGCCGGCGCCTACGGTTCCTCGGCCCTTGCCGGAACCATCAGGGTCGAGGACGCCTGCGCGTCTATCCAGAAGGACTGCGAAGCCCTCGAAAAATGATCCCCGGCGCGGCAGGCCGGAATTTTGCCGGGAGGAAATATGATAAACCAGCGCGGGACAAGGGAGCATCTGAAATTTATAGCCCCCGCCATGTTTGTAATGGTACTGCTCTCCATTGTTCCCACGGTGTTTTTGATTTGTATTTCCTTTACCAATTACCAGCTCGGCTGGCAGTTCGGCCGCGCCCGTTTTAACGGACTGAATAATTTTATCCGCCTCTTTTCCGGGGCGGATCCCGATTTTTGGCATTCGGTGGTAATCAGCCTTGCCTTTATGCTTCTTGCCACGGGTACGGAAATGATCCTTGGCTACGGAATCGCGGCGCTGCTGAACAGTATGGAATTCCGCCTCAAGCCCCTGGTGGTGGGCATAATGATCATTCCCCTCGCGATGACTCCGTCCATCGCCGCCCAGATGTGGAAGCTGATGCTTAACGCCGAATACGGCATTTTGAATTTTATTTTCCAAAGCCTTTTCGGGCTGAAAATAATCTGGCTCTCGAGGGAGCTGGCCTTCTGGTCAATACTGCTGGTAGATGTCTGGATGTTTACCCCCTTTGTAACGCTCATCATTTACGCGGGACTCCGCTCCATTCCGGCCGAACCCTTTGAATCCGCGGCCATTGACGGGGCAAACCGGCTGCAGGTGCTTTTCTACATTACCCTGCCCATGATGCGCAAGCTTCTCTTTTTAACCCTGCTTCTAAGGGCGATAGATTCCCTTAAACTCTTTGATACCGCCTTTGTCCTTACCCAAGGAGGGCCGGGAAACGCCACGGAATTTTTAAGCCTCCACGTTTACCGCCTTGCGAATGCGGTAAACGGCCTTATCGGCAGGGCGGCCGCGGTTGCCCTGGTGCTTCTGTTTATCATTACCGTGATAAGCAGGCTGCTCATTTCACAGCAGCGGAAGGGGGAAATTTAAATGAACCACGGGAGAACCCGGGGGCCCGGGGCGCTCGGATCTTTTTTTTCCGGCCTGCTGATTTCGGCAATCTGCTTTTTTTTCCTTTTTCCCTTTATATGGATGTTCCTTGTCAGCCTGCGCAGGCGCGTTGACGTATTGCAGCCGGGAAAGATCTTCGCGCCCCTTACCTTCGAAAACTACCGCTCCCTTTTCGACTTTGGGGGCGTTACGGATTTTTTCAGGAACAGCATTATCGTCGCCGTGTTTTCCACGGTCATTTCCCTTGTCCTGGGGAGCCTTGCGGCCTACGGTTTTGCCCGCTACAACTGGAAAAAGCGGGAAGACCGGGCCTTCTGGATTCTCAGCCAGAGGTTCCTTCCTCCGATGGCGGTAGTCATTCCCTACTTTCTTATGGCCTCCCTTGCGGGGATTCTCGATACCAGGCTTGTCCTCATCATCTGTTATACGACATTCAATATTCCCTTTACAATCTGGATGATGCGGGGCTTTATCGAAGACCTGCCCGTGGAACTTGAAGAAGCGGCCTTTGTCGACGGCTGTACCCGGTTGCAGACCCTGCGGCGCATTGTCCTGCCCCTGGTGCTTCCCGGCATGGCGGCGACGGCGATCTTCTGCGTTATTAATTCGTGGAATGAATTTGTCTTTGCGAATTTCCTTACCAGCATTCACGCAAAAACGGTTCCCACCTCGGTGATGATGTACCTTTCGGTTTCCGGGGTAAAGTGGGGAGAAATGGCGGCGACCGGAGTACTGGCGGTGCTGCCGGTGCTGATATTCGCGGTGGCGGTACAAAAATATATGATCCGGGGCCTTACCTTCGGCGCGGTCAAGGGCTGAGGGCGGAGTCCGGTTTTATTCCCCGGCAATCTGAAATTGTCGGGGAATTCCGATTATAATTTGGGGTGTATAAAATGAATACAAAACTGAAAATGGCAATTGTCGGCGCGGGAATTTGGGGCGAAAATCACGCCAGAATCTACGGAGATCACCCCTTCTGCGAAGTAACCGCGATCTGCGACAAAAAACCGGGCAAGGCAAAGGAACTGGCGGACAAG